>JANXSS010000496.1 GCA_025356535.1 Herminiimonas sp. | reverse complement strand
GGGGCCGTCACGCCCTTGTGCAGCAGCCAGGCATAGGCCAGCGTGGCGTTGCTCAGCCCCTTGGCAGTTGCAAGCTGGGTGAGTGCTTCCACCACCGCGAAGTCGCTGTCGCCGTAGTAGTATTTTTGCGCGATGTCATCGGTCTGGGCGCGACTGGTTTCGCCAGCGTCCTTGTCCTGCGGCTTGCGATTGCCGGCCAGGAAGCCGCGCGCCAACGGGCTCCACGGCGTGATTGCCACGCCCTGGTCGCGGCACAGCGGAATCATCTCGCGCTCTTCTTCGCGGTAAACCAGGTTGTAGTGGTTCTGCATCGACACGAAGCGCGTGTGGCCGCGCTCCTTTGCGATCTGCTGCGCCTTGGCGAACTGCCACGCGAACATGCTGCTGGCGCCGATGTAGCGCACCTTGCCGCTCTTGACGATGTCGTGCAGCGCCTCCATCGTTTCCTCGATGGGCGTGTCGTGGTCGAGGCGGTGGATCTGCCACAGGTCGATGTAGTCGGTGCCGAGCCGCTGCAGCGACGCATCGACCGCATGGAACAGCCGCTTGCGCGACAGGCCGTCGGCATTGGGCCGGCGATCAGGCTTGGCGGCGGCGCTGTTGCCGCCCTTGAAGGCCAGGTCGACCGGGTAGTACACCTTGGTGGCAATCACGGCTTCTTCGCGCCGGCAGAACTCGCGCACGAACTTGCCGGTCAGCACTTCGGACTCGCCGGCCGAGTACATGTCGGCAGTGTCGAAAAAGTTAATGCCCAGGTCGACCGCGTGCTTGACGACAGCGCGCGACGGCCCTTCTTCCATGACCCACGGACGCCACTGCGACGAGCCGTAAGTCATCATGCCGAGCGCGATGCGGGAAACGGTGAGGCCAGTCTGGCCGAGGCGTGTGTATTGCATGGTCATGGTGGTCCAGGTTTTTACAGAAAAGACGCTTGCAGCTGCAGCGCAGGATTTACCTCGGCATCGGCACGCTGCTGCGCCAATCCCACATCGGCGTTCTGCGCGCGATGGCGCAAGGCGTGGTCCATCACGACCAGTGCCAGCATGGCTTCGGCGATCGGCGTCGCGCGAATGCCGACGCAGGGGTCGTGCCGGCCCTTGGTGATCACTTCCACCGGCTGGTTGTTCACGTCGATGGACTGGCGCGGGCTGATGATCGAACTGGTCGGCTTGATCGCGATGCTGACTTCGAGGTCTTGCCCGGTGCTGATACCGCCCAACACGCCGCCAGCGTTGTTGGTGACGAAGCCCTGCGGCGTGATCGAGTCGCCATGCGTGGTGCCGCGCTGCGTGACGCTGGCGAAGCCGGCCCCGATCTCCACGCCCTTGACCGCGTTGATGCCCATCATGGCAAAGGCGATGTCGGCGTCGAGCTTGTCGAACAGCGGTTCGCCCAGGCCGACCGGCATGCCTGTGGCGGTCACGCGGATGCGCGCGCCGCACGAGTCGCCGGCCTTGCGCAGGGCATCCATGTACGCCTCCAGCTCGCTCACGTCGGCCATCGGCGCGAAGAACGGGTTGTTCGGCACGTGGTCCCAGCTTTGGAACGGAATCACGATGTCACCGATTTGTGCCATGCAGCCGACAAAGCGGGTGCCGTATTTTTCAAGCAGCCATTTCTTGGCCACGGCACCGGCAGCCACCATCGGCGCGGTCAGCCGTGCCGAAGAGCGCCCACCGCCACGCGGGTCGCGAATGCCGTATTTCTTGAAGTACGTGAAGTCGGCATGGCCGGGGCGAAACTGTTCGGCGATCTGGCCGTAGTCCTTGCTGCGCTGGTCGGTGTTCCGGATCAGCAGCGTGATCGGCGTGCCGGTGGTCTTGCCTTCGTACACGCCCGACAGGATTTCGACCGCGTCGGCCTCCTGGCGCTGCGTGACGTGGCGGCTGGTGCCGGGCCGGCGCCGGTCGAGGTCGCCCTGGATATCGGCCTCGCTCAAGGCCATGCCGGGCGGACAGCCGTCGATGACACAGCCGATGGCAGGGCCGTGGGATTCACCGAAATTGGTGACTGCGAAAAGTGTGCCGAATGTGTTGCCGCTCATGGCGCGAGATTATCCGCACAAAGCGCGGAGCTGCGCCAGAACGTCACGACTCTCGACAAACAGCGGTCGGGCGCCGGCGTCGTCCTGCAGGCACCGCGCTTGCAATACGGTGATGGCAACGACCGTTTCGCGCTGTTCCGGCAACGCGTCGCAACGCGCCAGCAACTCTTCCAGCAGCACGCCGAAGGCACGGGCTTCAAGCCGCTGCAGGGCGTACGCATCGGCTTTTTCAGCCTCGGTTCCGGTGGCGAAAAAAGCCGCAGCGCCAAAGTCGCCGAGCAGCGCACCGACCTGACCGTCCCACTGGATGTTGTGCGCGTAGAGGTCGCCGTGCAGGATGCCGCGCGCATGCAGTTGTGCCGTGGCACTGGCAATGGCCAGCGCAATGCCCAGCACCGCCGCCACATCGAAGCGCCGGTCCGCCGGATAGACGTCGCGGGTACACGAATCGAAGCTTGGCGGACCCGCCAGGTTCCCGAAGACGGGGTCGATCGGCGTCATGACAATGCCTTCGGTGCCGGCCGGATGTCTGACGATGCGGCCTTTGACGCCGATCAGGTGATCGTGCGCACCGGCCGCCATGCAGGCCGCCATTTCGCTTTGCGGCAAACCATCGCTGGTCATCGCGCCCTTGAACAGCTTGACGGCCACGGGCACAGGCATCGGCATCGGCAGCGACATTGGTGTTGGCGTCGAAGCCGATAACGCGCTGCGGCTGTCATACGGGTCGGGCAACGCCGTTTGCCGTGGCTGCCACGTCCCCAGATGAATCACGCCGGAGGCGCCCTCGCCTACTTTGTGCGCAATGTGCAAATCCCGCCACTCGATCTGTGGCATGGGGTGCGCGGCCAATGCGACGGCTTCGCTCGCATCGCTCAACGGGTTGCCGGCGCAAGCCAGCCACGTGAGTCGCGGCAAGGCAAACAACCAATCGGGCAAGGCCGTGAACCGGTTGGCGGCAATGCGCAGCAGTTCGAGTTGCCGGCAGTGGGCCAGGGAGTCCGGCAGGCGCTGCAGGCGGTTGCCCGA
>JANXSS010000487.1 GCA_025356535.1 Herminiimonas sp. | reverse complement strand
CGACGGGAATGAAATCGACCGGCATCAAGAAGCCCAGCCGTGGATGCTTCCACCGTAACAACGCCTCTGCCTTGACAACACACTTGGTGCGCAATTCCACCACCGGCTGGTAGTACACCTCAAGTTGGTTCTCGGCCAATGCATTGCGCAGGTCTGCAATCAGGTGCAAGCGGTTCTGCGCTTCGTTTTGCATCGTTTGCGTAAAATAATTGAAGCGATTGCGCCCGCTGTTCTTGGCAACATACATCGCCTGATCAGCATTGCGGATTAGTGTTTCCGGCTCGACGCCGTCGCTCGGAAAGACCGTGATGCCGATGCTCGCCGACAAATAAATCACTTCCTGGCTCAAGAAAAATGGCTTGACCAGTTCCAGATTGATTTCCCGAGCAATTTTTTCTGCGTCCAGGACGTCGGTCAGCTGGGCAAGGATCGCAGTAAATTCATCGCCGCCCAAACGGGCCACAGTATCGGTTTGCCTGGCGCAGCTGCGGATGCGGCGCGCCGCTTCCACCAGCAACTGGTCACCGGCGTCATGGCCAAGCTGATCGTTGGCTTCCTTGAAATGGTCCAGATCGATGAACAGCAGGCTTAGCAGCGAACCGGTGCGACGCGCCTGCATCACCTCTTGCGCCAGTCGGTCACGAAACAGGCGACGGTTCGGCAACCTGGTCAAGGCATCAAAATTCGCGTGCAGCCAGATCACTTCCTGCGAATGCCGCTCATCGGAAATATCGGTCACTGTTCCGATCATGCGCAGCGCACGACCGTCCTCGTCGTGCGCTACGACGATGGCACGCGACAGGATCCATTTCCAGATACTTCCCTTGCCGCGCATGCGGTATTCGGCGCTGAAGGCCGGCGTAACGCCATCAACACATTCTTGCAGGGCCGCCTGTGTCTGCGGCAAGTCGTCGGGGTGGATGCGACGGCAAAACTGTTCATGGTTTTCCACCTTCACATTGTCCGTGGAACCGAAAATTTCTTCCATGCGGCGCGAATACGTGATTGCGTTGCTGGCGATGTTCCAGTCCCAGACACCATCGCCGGAGCCATCAAGGGCTAGCGTAAGGCGCTCGTTGACGACCATTAGCTGTTCCTGGGTGGCGACGTTCTCCGTAATATCGATCGAGATGCCGACATGGCCGGCGTATTCGCCATTGCCCTTGAACCAGGGCGCCATATGGGACTCCAGCCAGCGCATGCTGCCATCGAGCGCTTGAAATCGGGCTCGCCCCTGAAACGCCTGTCGTTCGTCGAATGCTGCCTCGAATGTCTGAACGTAATCTTGAAAGCCATGCAAATGCAGCCGTGCCTTCCACTCCACACAATTGGTGCTTCCGTCTGCGCCAAACAATTCTTTGCATTTTGGATTTTGGTACGCGATGACGCCGTGTGAGTCCAGTTGCCAGATCAGCACCGGCGCTGCTTCCGCCAACGCACGGAAACGGCCTTCGCTGTCGGCCAGCGCCTGGCGCGCCAAGGTGCGTTCGGTCAGATCCACTGTAACCACCAGCAAGGAATAAGGTAAGCCCGGTCGTACGGGATCAAGTCGGGAGATGCTGCTGTTGGCCCACACGATGCTGCCATCTGGACGCATATATCGTTTGTCGATCGAAATCGGTTCGCCATCGTCGATCAGGCGTCCGACTGCCTGAAGGCTCTCACGAATATCGTCAACATGCGTGACGTCTGGAACTCCCATTGTCAGCAGCGTCTCGCGTGAGCGTCCAAGCATGCGGCAAAGTTCGTTGTTGACGCGCAAAAAACCGCCGCTTGGTGAAAGCTCGGACAATCCGACCTGCGCCTGATCAAAAATTGCTGCCAACTGCAATGCTTCACGCAGTTTCACGTGTTCGGTGTTCATCTGGAATAGGCAGTGATCAGATTGCTTTTTTTTTCATGAATAGCCTCACGGGAGCCGAACGATTCTTTCAATTCTTTCAATAGACAGACGCGTTTTCGGAAAGTTTCAGTACAGGGCTAGCCATTGCGTTGCACGAACAGATGATCGAATTGGCGCAACCGGTTCACACGGTCAGGGCATGCGCTTCGAGCAGGGGTAAAACTTTGCC
>JANXSS010000475.1 GCA_025356535.1 Herminiimonas sp. | reverse complement strand
GCCGAACGAAGCGCCGCGCTCGCATGCCATGAAGCTGTCCTCCGGCAGTCCAGCGTCCTTGGCTGCGGCGCGGGCCTTGGCGATCACGTGCAGCATGTCGTGGGGTGCGAGGAACTGGCCCTTCTTGATGTTGACCGGCTTGCCCGAGACGGCGCAGGCCTGGATGAAATCGGTCTGGCGGCACAGGAAGGCCGGCGTCTGCAGGACATCGACGACGGCGGCGACGGCCTTGATTTCCTCGATTGCATGAATGTCGGTCAGCACCGGCACGCCGATCTGCTTCTTTACATCCGCAAGAATTTCCAGACCCCTTTCCATGCCGAGGCCGCGAAAGGACGTGCCCGACGAGCGATTCGCCTTGTCGAACGACGACTTGTAGATGAAGGGGATGCCGAGCGCGCCGGTGATTTCCTTCAGGGCACCGGCGGTGTCGAGCGCCATCTGGTGCGACTCGATCACGCACGGCCCGGCGATCAGGAAAAAGGGCTGCGTCAGCCCGATGTCGAATCCGCACAGCTTCATGCAGCCTCCTTGATTTCGGCTGCGGCCGTCCTGTGGGCCAGTGCTGCCGTGATGAATGAGATGAACAAAGGATGGCCTTCGCGCGGTGTCGATTTGAACTCGGGATGATATTGCACGCCGACATACCACGGATGCGCATTTTCACCGGTGCGCGGCAGTTCCATGATTTCGCACAAGTCTTCCGTGGGCGTACGGGCCGAAACCACCAGCCCGGCTTCTTCCACCCGCGCCAGGTAATGATTGTTGGCTTCATAGCGATGACGATGCCGCTCGGTGACGACGCTGCCGTAGATCTCGGCAGCCAGCGTGCCGGGCTTGACGGCGCAGGTCTGCGCGCCCAGGCGCATGGTGCCGCCCAGGTCCGAGTTGATGTCGCGCTTTTCGACCCGGCCGTCGTGGTTCTGCCATTCGTTGATCAGGGCCACGACAGGCTGGTCGGTATCGGCATCGAACTCGGTCGAATTCGCATTGCCGAGACCGGCCATGTTGCGCGCATATTCGATCAACGCCACCTGCATGCCCAGGCAGATGCCCAGGTAGGGAATCTTGTGCTCGCGGGCAAAGCGGGCGGCAGCGATCTTGCCTTCGACGCCACGCTTGCCGAAGCCGCCCGGCACCAGGATCGCGTCGTACTTGCCCAGCACCGCAGGCCCGCGCACCTCGATGTCTTCGGAATCGAGATATTCGATGTTGACCCGGCTCTCGGTATGGATGCCGGCATGACGCAGCGCTTCGGTGAGCGACTTGTAGGATTCGGTCAGGTCGACGTACTTGCCGACCATGCCGATGGTGACTTCATGCTTCGGGTTTTCCAGCGCATGAATCAGGCGGGTCCACATCGACAGGTCGGCCGGCTTGGGGTTCAGGCCAAGTTTTTCGCAGACGATGCGGTCAAGGCCCTGGTCGAACAGCATCTGCGGAATCTTGTAGATGGTGTCTGCGTCCCAGACCGAAATCACCGCATCTTCCTGGACGTTGGAAAACAGCGAGATCTTGGCGCGTTCGTCGTCCGGAATCGGCCGGTCGGCGCGGCACAGCAAGGCGTCGGGCGAAATGCCGATCTCGCGCAGTTTCTGCACGCTGTGCTGGGTCGGCTTGGTTTTGAGTTCCCCGGCCGAGACCAGGTACGGCACCAGCGTCAGGTGGACGAAAGCGGCGGCGTTGCGGCCGGCGCGCAGGCTCAGTTGCCGCGCCGCTTCCAGGAACGGCAACGACTCGATGTCGCCCACAGTCCCGCCGATTTCAACCAGCGCCACATCGAAACCCTCGGCGCCGCGATGGATGTAGTCCTGGATCTCGTTGGTGATGTGCGGAATCACCTGCACCGTCTTGCCGAGATATTCGCCGCGGCGCTCCTTGCGGATCACCGATTCGTAGATCTGGCCGGTGGTGAAGTTGTTCACCTTGCGCATCTTGGCGGTGATGAAACGCTCGTAGTGGCCGAGGTCGAGATCGGTCTCGGCGCCATCGTCAGTTACGAACACTTCGCCATGCTGAAACGGACTCATCGTGCCGGGGTCGACATTGATGTACGGATCGAGCTTCAACATGGTGACTTTTAGGCCGCGCGATTCGAGGATCGCAGCGAGAGAGGCGGCGGCAATTCCCTTGCCCAGGGAAGAGACGACGCCGCCAGTGACAAACACAAACTTGGTCATTGCGGATGGTGCCGAACGGCACATGCGGGAAATGCGAATTATAACGCAAAGCGCCTTGCCGGCCGGCTCTTGAGGATGATTTAAAGCATCATGCAACAGACGCTTTTCAGGGCCCCGCCGCCAGTTCCAGCCGCACGAAATTCTGGGCGCCGCCGGCATTCGACAGCGCCGCGATTTCATTGCTGCGACGTACCACCGCTGCCGAGACGCGATAGTGCCGGTAGCGCCACGACACGCCGATCTCGGCCTCGCCGACCAGGCGTTTTGGCGTTACCACGCGGGGATTGTCACTGGAAAAATAGCCGCCCTGGAGCGAGGCGTCGTAACCGACGGCGCGCGCCTGCATGCGCAGTGAACCCGTCCAGGCCGACGCCGCGGCGCCGGTGTCGAGTTGCCCGGCGCGCAGCAGCAGGCTGCCGGCGACGTCGGTATGGATGTTGCCCAGCCGTGCCTGCAGGCTCGGCTGGGCATCGACGTTCCTGCCGAACTGCCAGCGCGCCGCAGCAAGATCGGCATGCAGCAGCACGCCGGGTTCGTTGCGCACCTGCTGGCTCCAGCCCTGCGGCAGCTTTTGCTGCAGGATGCGATGCAGCGCGACCTGGGTTTCGCGGCCGAGCGCGCAAGACCCCAGGCAGCCGAGGTCGACACCGATGCGGGCGTGGCTGCCGTCTGCCATCCCCACCTCGCGCATGACGCCGGCGTACAGCCAGCCGGCATAGGGATGGTCATGCGGCGCCACGTCCTGCGGCGCCAGCTTGATGTCGGAGGCCGTGTAGAGCTCCTGGCCGATGCGCCAGCCGTACGTGAGCAGCGGCTGGGTTGAACCGGCAGCGCCGGCGTCGAGGCGAAAGGCCCGCGTCAGCTGCGCGCCGCTGGTATAGAAGCCATCACGGTCATTCAATAACAGCGAGTCGTTGTCGATGCGCAGCGTGGTGGTGACCTGCTCCTGCGAACGGGCCCGCTGGAACTCGTTCCAGTAGACGCTCCAATCGTCGCCCGGCGTCGCGGCGCAGGCAGGCATGCAGCCGAGCGCCAGGACGGCAAGCGCAACCAGGGTGGCAAGGCCGGCTGCAAAACCGCCTGCAGGCCGGGATGCGGTAGGCCTTGCGCATCCCGTGGCCGCCGGCGTCGTCCGTTGCGGGCGCATCAGGCGCCTCCTGCGAGCAGGCCTGCCAGCATGTGATGGACCGCATCGGCGGCGACGCCGGGCGACTCCATCGGGAACAGGTGGCCGCCGGCCACCAGCCTGAAATGCCGGCCCACCAGGCGGCGGGTTGCGCGCAGACCGGCCTGGCGGCATTCAGCCGAAGCCGTGCCGCCGATGAAGCCGACCGGCACCGGGAAGCGCCGCACCATGCGGCCCAGATGGTGCGGCAGGGTGCGATAGACGTCCGTCTCCGTCTCGCGCGTGAAGCGCAGCGTGACGCCCTGCGGATGCGGCACCAGTCCGACGTCCAGGTAATCGTCGAGGACCGTCGGCGCCCAGGCGGAAAAAAGCGGTTTGCGGGCGTAATGCGCATGCGCTGCAGCCGCATCCGGCCAGACGTTGCGGCGCTTCGCGGAAAACCGTGCAGGGCCGACGCGGCGGTCGAGACCGGCCGTCTTCGCAAGACGCAGCAACAGCGCGCGCCAGCCGGCCACGACCGGCGAATCGAGCAGCACCACGCAGCGCACCAGATCCGGCCGTGCAGCCGCCGCCATCAGGCTGAGCATGGCGCCCATCGAATGACCGGCCAGGATCACCGGCCTGTCGTGGCGCGCCGCCAGGTCGTCGAGCAACTCCTGCACCAGATGCGGCCAGCCGTTGGTGACCGGATAACGCGGATCGTGCGCATGCAGCGGCAGCGCCTGCACCGAATAATGC
Source organism: Herminiimonas sp. (assembly GCA_025356535.1). Classification (GTDB taxonomy): domain Bacteria; phylum Pseudomonadota; class Gammaproteobacteria; order Burkholderiales; family Burkholderiaceae_D; genus JANXSS01. The sequence goes on along the minus strand of JANXSS010000475.1, from coordinate 9,362 downwards.
GCGGCAAGATGGCTGAAGAACCGCCGGTAGGTCGCCGAGGGATAACTGTTGGCGTGCACGAAATGCAGCACCGGCAGGCCCGCCGCATCGGCCGGCGTCGGGATCGGTTCGCTGATGTCGGAATCGTTTGTTGCAGGCAGGGGCATGAAGGTTCATCGGCCATACCAGTAGCGCGCATGCGTGGTCCGGTATTGGCCTATCGACAGAGTGATGCTGAATTGTAAGGTAATTGCACCAGACAAATCATTTCTATAACGACCGATGCCGAAATCGGCGTAGCGGGCGAAGACTTCCGGCTTCGGATGGTGATAGCGATTGCGGTAGCCGACCTGGAAAATCGCCAGCTGCGGGCCTACCGCCTGCAGGAACGGCGCCGTCGATGAGGTACCGCTGCCATGATGGGGCGCCAGCAGGATGGTCGACTTGAGCTTGTCGGGGTCGGCCGCCAGCAGCTCGCGCTCCTGCACCGCCTCGATGTCGCCCGGCAGCAGCATCGAGTGACTGGCGTGCGTCAGCTTGAGCGTGCAGCTGCGCGCATTCGGTTTCCACTTGGTGCTGTCGTAGCTGGCAGCGCCCGGATGCAGTATCTCGAAGTCGACGCCGTCCCACGACCAGCGTTGACCGGCAACACAGCGCCGGTGCGACGGCGCGGCCAGCACGACCGTTGAATCGGCGGCAAGCGACGAGGCGACCCAGCCGACGCGGATGTCGTCGAACAGGGAGCGGGCGCCACCGGAATGATCGTTGTCGTTGTGACTGATGATGACGCCGTCGAGGCGGTCGATGCCGCGGCTTTTCAGGTACGGCAGGATCACCCGGCTGGCGCCGTCCGACTCCGGTGAATAGGCCGGGCCGGTATCGTAGAGCAGGCGGTGATGGGCCGTCTCGATTAGCACCGCCATGCCCTGGCCTACATCGAACGCCGTCACCGTCATGTCGCCGTCGGCGGGATGGCTGGGCGTATTGCACAGCAACGGCAGCCATCCGGCCAGACCCAGCCAGCGCAGCGGCCAGCCGCGCGGCGCCAGCAGCCAGAGCGCACCGGCGAGCGCACAAACGAACATCCAGAACGCCGGCACCGGCGCGGCCCACACCGCTGCCGGCAAGCTCGACAGCCAGGTCAGCAGCACGGCCAGCCAGGCAAACAGCGCATGGGCAACGCTCAGCAGCAGCACCGACAGCGGCGCCGGCAGCATGGCGCCGGCCAGCGCCAGCGGCGCCACCAGCAGGCTCACCAGCGGAATGGCGATCGCGTTTGCCAGCGGGCTGACCAGCGACACCTGGCCGAACAGCAGCATGGTCAGCGGCACTAGGCCGAGCGTGACCACGTATTGGGCATGCGCTGCCTCGTGCAACCGTGCGCGCAGGTGCGCCAGGCGCGTCGTGGCGGCGACACGATGCTGCAGGCGGCCGACCGAGGCGTACAGGATGATTCCAACGGCGCCGAAGGACAGCCAGAAACCCGGCCACAGCACCGCCCAGGGATCGAGGACCAGCACCACCGCAGCGGCCAGGCACAGCACGTGCGAGATGCTGCCGATGCGCCCGCACCAGAGCGCGGCGGCCACCACCCACAGCATGTACAGGGTGCGCTGGGCCGGTATGCCGAAGCCGGCCAGCAATACGTACAGCAGCGCCGTGACGGCGGCGGCAAGCGCGGCGGCTTTTTGCGCCGGCAACCACAGGCTCAGCGCGGCATCGGTAAAGAACGCGCGGCGCCACAGGAAATGCGTGAGTGCCGCAAACAGCCCGGCAATCATGGTGATGTGGAGACCGGAAATCGACACCAGGTGGCCGATGCCGGTGCGGTTGAAGACCTTCCAGTCCGACTGCGCGATCGCGCGCTGGTCGCCGATCACCAGCGCCACCATCGCCCCGGCATATTCGCGCCCCGGCAAGGCTGCCAGGATGCGCTCGCGCACGCGGCCGCGCAGGTGTTCGACGACGGTGCCGAAACCGGGCACGAAAGTGTCGAGGCGCCGGTTGAGCGCCGCAGAAGCAGCCGTCGTGCGAACCTGTCCGGTGGCGCGCAGGTCCTGTTCCAGCAGCCAGGCCTCGAAATCGAAACCGTCCGGATTGGCGTTGCCGTGCGGGCGTTGCAGGCGCACGGAAAGTTGCCAGCGTTCGCCGGGCTCGACCTGCACCGGCGCCGGCACGGCTGCCTGCGGCGCGGCGGCGGACCGGCCGGGACGATGGATTTGCGCATACCAGCCCAGCGCCACGTGGGACGGCACCGAGACGGCCACGCCGTCGCGCGTGGCGCGCTCGACGCGCAGGTTGAAGCGCACGCCCTGGTCGAACCGGAACCGCAGGCTGTCGACCACGCCCACGACCGTCAGGTCCTGCCCTTCCAGCGCCGCGTCGAGTTCCTCGGCAAGATAGTGGCTGGCAAAAAGGCCGGCCCAGGCAAAACCGATCAGCACACCGGCAAGCGTCTTCGACAGGGTCGCCAGGTGGCGCGAGGCCATGCGCATGCCGGCAAGGAGCGCCAGCACGCCGGCCAGCATGCCCGCCAGCAGCCAGCCCGAGGCCGGCAGTTGCGCCTGCATCTGCAGCAGGCAGATACCGGCAACGAAGCCGACGACAGTGCCGCGCACGCCGCTTTAACCCAGCAGCGCCAGGCGGGGCAAGGCAGCGCGGGCGTTGCTGCTGGTGGCCGCAGCCAGCGCGGCCGGCGTCATGCCGCGCAGCTGCGCAAGTACTTCGCCGATCTGCGGCAACTGTTCCGGGCTGTTCCTGGCCGGATGCAGCCAGGCCGGCGCGATATCGGGCGCATCGGTCTCCAGCACCAGGGCCGACAGCGGCATGTCCTGCGCCAGCCGGCGGATCTGCAGGGCACGCGAAAACGTCATGGCGCCGCCGAAACCGAGCCGCATGCCGAGCGCGACGAAGATCGCTGCCTGCTGCGCGCTGCCGTTGAAGGCATGTGCAATGCCGCCGGCTGGCGGTATGCGGCGCAGGAACTTCAGGATCGTGTCCTGCGAGCGCCGCACGTGCAGCAGCACCGGCAGGCCGAAGTCGCGGGCGATCTTCAACTGCTCGGCGTAGAAATGCGCCTGCTTCTCGCGCATTTCCGGCGTGCACAGGGCCGGCAGGAAGAAGTCGAGCCCGATCTCGCCGATGGCAACGAAGCGCGGATCGGCAAGCGCCGCCGGAATCGCCGCCCGCAGCGCGGCCAGGTCGGCCAGGCTCGCCCGCGGCACGCACATCGGATGAATCCCGAGGGCATAGGTGCAATTCGGCTGCCCGTTCGCCAGCCGCCCGACAGCCTCGAAATTATGCACGTCGACGGCGGGTATCACGATCCAGTCCACCTGCTGCTGCAAGGCGCGCGCAGCAATCGCGGCGTTCTCGTCGCCGAACTCGGCTGCGTCAAGATGGCAGTGCGTATCGATCCACATGGGTGATCCGGTCAAGGGCAGGCAAGAAAATCGGGGTCAGAGTGCGATTAACAGAAAGTCAAAATCGGGGTCAGAGTGCGATTTGATACCGGTCAACCGAAAATTGTCTGCCAAGAATGGCATCGAGAATGGTCAAACGATGCCGACCAACCGTACAGTCGCATCGCAGTCTAGTCGCAAAAGCCTGCGACAAAAACCCCTCCGCCAGCAACCTTAATCTAGCGCAACGCCAACCTCGTGATACGGCAGCAAGCCGTTTTCCGACAGGCGCATGATGCGGTCGCAATGCCGTGCCAGTTCGATGTCGTGCGTGACGATGACGAAGGCGGTGCCGAGCGTGCGCGACAGCTCCAGCATCAGGTCGAAGGTCTTGTGCGCGGTGGCCCGGTCGAGGTTGCCGGTGGGCTCGTCGGCCAGCACGCAGGCAGGCTGCGTCACCAGCGCCCGGGCCAGCGCCACGCGCTGGCGCTCGCCGCCCGACAGTTCGCCCGGCGTATGGGTGACGCGGTTTGCCAGCCCGACCCGGTCCAGGACGCGGGCCGCCGCGTCGCGCGCATCGGCACGCCGCATGCGGCGGATCATCAGCGGCATGGCGACGTTGTCGAGCGCGGAAAACTCCGGCAGCAGGTGATGGAACTGGTAGACGAAACCGAGCGAGGCATTGCGCAGGTCGCCGCGCGCCTTTTCCGCAAGCCCTGCGAAGTCCTGGCCCAGCAGGCTGACCTGGCCGGCGGTGGGCGTATCGAGTCCGCCAAGCAAGTGCAGCAGCGTCGACTTGCCGGAGCCGGATGCGCCGACGATGGCGACCCGCTCGCCCCGCACGACGTCGAAATCGACGCCGGCGAGAACCTTGACTTCGTATTTACCTTGCGTAAAAGTTTTCCCGAGTCCACGGCACGACAGCACGGTGTCATTCATAGCGCAATGCCTCCGCCGGTTTTACCCGCGCTGCCCACCAGCTTGGATAGAGCGTGGCAAAAAATGCCAGCACCACGGCCACCGCGCCGATGGTCCACACGTCCGGCCAGCGCAGGTCCGACGGCAGGGCGCTGATCAGGTAGATGTCGCGCGGCAGGAACTGCACGCCGAGCAGGTGTTCGATCGCCGGCACGATGACGTCGACATTCAACGCCACCGTGACACCGAGCGTGACGCCCAGCGCGGTGCCGAACAGGCCGACCAGCGCGCCCTGGATCATGAAGATCTTCATGATCGAGCCGGGCGAAGCGCCCAGCGTGCGCAGGATCGCGATGTCGGCCTGCTTGTCGGTCACCGTCATGACAAGCGTCGACACCAGGTTGAAGGCGGCCACCGCAATGATCAGCGTCAGGATGATGAACATCATGCGCTTTTCGGTCTGCACCGCCGCAAACCAGTTGCGGTTCTGCTTGGACCAGTCGCGAATGAGCACGTCGCCGGAAAGCAGGCGCGACAGCGCGGTCGCCACCTGCGGCGCGCGCTGCATGTCGGCGATCTTCAGGCGCAGGCCCGAGGGCGCCGCCAGCTTGAACATCTTCATTGCATCGTCGATATGGATGAAGGCCAGCGTCGAGTCGTACTCGAAATGACCGGCCTCGAAGATGCCGACCACGTTGAACTGTTTCAGGCGCGGAATGACGCCGGCCGGTGTCACCTGCCCCTGCGGCGCGATCATGGTGACCTTTTCGCCGACGGTGGCATGCAGCGCGCGCGCCAGTTCGCCGCCCAGGACGATGTTGAATTCGCCGGCACGCAGGTCGGTGAACTTGCCCTCGCGCACCTGCGACGCCACATCGGAAACATTCGGCTCCTGCTCCGGCAGCACGCCGCGCACGATCACGCCGCGCACCGTGTCGTCGCGCGTCATCATCGCCTGGCCGGCGACATAAGGCGCGCTGCCCCGCACTTCCTTGTCCTGCATGGCTTCCTGGGCGGTGCGCTGCCAGTTGGGCAAGGCGCCGCCGGCATCGAAGACCTCGATATGCGAGACCACCGACAGCATGCGGTCGCGCACTTCCTTCTGGAAGCCGTTCATCACCGACAGCACCACTATCAGGGCGGCAACACCCAGCGCAATGCCCGCCATCGAGATCAGCGAGATGAAGGAAATGAAACTGTTGCGGCCGCTGCGCTTGCCGGCGCGGGTGTAGCGCACGCCGACCAGCCATTCGAACGGGAAATTTTTCATCGGTTCAACACGATTCCGGCAGTACGGATTTAGGGGAATGCGCCGACAACAGGCAGGGGGCCGCATCAATTCGGCCAGCCCGGTCGATGTCGCCCGCATCTTGCCATACAATCGACGGATGAGTCATATCGAGATCCTTCTTCCCTTCAGCCTGCCTCCCGACGAGCTGGCCCGCGACCTGTTGCGCGAACTGCGACTGCCGGCACTCTCCACCCTGCTTGCCCGCGCCAGCGCAACGGCAGCAGGCGAACCCGGCAGCGCCGCAGACGACGACGGCTTTGCCCGCAGCCTGCCGCACGAAGCCTGGCTGGCACGCCGTTTCGGCATGGATGCGGCACTGGCAGCCGGCGGCAGTCCGCCGGTGGCGCCGGCCCTGATGCGCGCGATGGGCCTGGCGCCGGAACCCGGCTGGTGGTTCGTCCTGCAACCGGTCCACCTGCATATCGCCCGCGACCACTTGGTGCTGACCGATCTGCGCCAACTGGCACTCGACGACGACGCCTCGCGGGCGCTGTTTCGTGCTGCCCTGCCCGCTTTCGAAGAGGCTGCAATGCCGCTGGTCTATGGCAACGCCGCGACCTGGTTCGTGCGCGCGGACCGCCACCAGGATCTGCAGACGGCCACGCCCGACGCCACCTGCGGCCACAACATCGACATCTGGATGCCGCAGGGCGCCTCGGCGCGGGACTGGCGCAAGCTGCAGAATGCGGTGCAGATGGAATGGCACGCCCATGCGGTCAACGAGACCCGCTCGGCTGCTGGCAACAACCCGGTCAATTCCCTCTGGCTCTGGGGCGGCGGCGCGGCGCCGGCCGAAGGTCTGGCGCTGCTGCAAGCCCTGTTCGGATTCGACGACTGGTTTGCCGCCTTCGGCCAGTTCGCCGCTGCCAGCACACCGCAGGCAACGGCTGCACTGACGCTGTCGTCGCCGGCGGTGCAGCGCCTGATTCTGGCCGACGACCTGATTGCGCCGGCCCTGGCCGGCGACTGGGCGCTGTGGCTGCAACGGTTTCATCAGATCGAGCAACGCTTGCTTGCGCCGCTGCTGGCAGCTCTTGCCGCCGGCGAAGTCGACACGCTGTCGCTGGTCCTCTGCCATGGCACGCGTCTCGAACAATGGCGCACCGGACGCGGCGGCCTGCGCAAGTTCTGGGCAAAACCCGCGTTGACGAGGCTTCTGGCATGACCCGCATCGCCACCCGCCCCTATCCGTTTCGCGACGCCGAGCGGCTGCGCCAGAGCGGCGTGCATCCGGTGCTGGCGCGCCTGTACGCCGCCCGCGGCCTGCTGGAGATGCATGAACTGCGCAGCGAACTGAGCGGCCTGATCGCACCGGCCGGACTGCTGCACATCGAACGCGCCGCGGTCTTCCTGGCCGATGCGATCGCACTGAAAAAGCGCCTGGTCATCGTGGCCGACTACGACTGCGACGGCGCCACCGCCTGCGCGGTCGGCCTGCGCGGGCTGCGGGCCATGGGCGCCGATGTCGACTTCATCGTGCCGAACCGCTTCGAGTACGGCTATGGCCTGACACCCGAGATCGTCGCCCTGGCCGTGCAGGAAAAAAATCCCGACATCATCGTCACCGTCGACAATGGCATCGCCAGCATCGACGGCGTGGCCGAAGCCAACCGGCGCGGCATCGAAGTCGTCATCACCGATCATCACCTGCCGGGCGCCACGCTGCCGGCGGCGGCCGTGATCGTCAATCCGAACCAGCCCGATTGCGGCTTTCCGAGCAAGAACCTGGCCGGCGTTGGCGTCATGTTCTACGTGCTGCTGGCAGTGCGCGGCGAGATGCGCCGGCGCGGCGTGTTCGACGCGGCCAGCCAGCCGAAGCTCGATTGCCTGCTCGACCTGGTGGCGCTGGGCACGGTTGCCGACGTGGTCAGGCTCGACGCCAACAACCGCATCCTGGTCGCGCAGGGCTTGAAGCGCATGCGCGCCGGGCGCATGCATGCCGGCGTGGCGGCGCTGTTTCGCGCGGCCGGACGCGAAGCCCGCAGCGCCTCGCCGTTCGACCTCGGCTTTGCGCTCGGCCCGCGCCTGAACGCCGCCGGACGCCTGGCCAACATGGCGCTGGGCATCGAATGCCTGACCACCGACGATGAAGGCCGGGCCTGGGCGATTGCGCAGGAACTCGACGGCATGAACCGGGAGCGGCGCGACATCGAGGCCGGCATGCAGGAAAACGCCATGGCGCTGCTGGCCGATTTTGCGCCCGCCGACAGCGCCACCATTTCTGTTTTCGACGCCGGCTGGCACCAGGGCGTCATCGGCATCGTCGCCTCGCGCCTGAAGGACAAGTTCTACCGGCCCACCATCACCTTCGCGCCGGGCGCCGACGGCTGGATCAAGGGGTCGGGCCGCTCGATTGCCGGCTTCCATCTGCGCGATGCGCTCGACCTGGTCTCCAAGCATGCGCCGACGCTGATCGACAAGTTCGGCGGTCATGCCATGGCGGCCGGCCTGACCATTCGCGCCGAGGATTTCGACGCCTTCGCCGCGGCCTTCGAAGCGGTCGGGCGCAGCTGGCTCACCACCGCACAGCTCGAACGGGTGATCGAGACCGATGGCTCGCTCGAAGACGCCTACTTCACGACCGAGTTCATCGAACTGATCGCCAGCCAGGTCTGGGGCCAGGGCTTTGCGCCACCGGTGTTTTGCGACAGCTTCCGGGTGCTCAACCAGCGGGTGTTGAAGGAGCGTCACCTGAAACTGCAGCTGGAGCGCGACGGCCAGCGCTTCGACGCGATCTGGTTCGGCCATGCCGAAGCACTGGGGGCGAGCGCCACCGTTGCGTACCGGCTCGATGCGAACGTCTACAACGGCGTGACGAAGGTGCAGCTGCTGGTCGAACATGCGGAGTCGGCATAGCATGGCGCGGATTGCACGACAGCTGCCACTGCGCCGCACGCAGCGCCAGGCACTGCACCGCAAGCGGCTGCGCTGGCTGAGCGTGGCAGGCCTGGTGCTGCTGATCGCCGCGGTCTGGCTGACCAGCCTTGCCTTGCAGCCGGTCAAGCGCAAGATCATCGTCATGACAGCCGGCGCCGAGGGCGGCATCTACATGACCTTTGCCCGGCGCTATGCGGACGCACTGGCCAACGAGGGCATCACGCTCGACATCCGCGGCTCATCGGGCGCAGTGGAGAATTACCAGCGCCTCAAGGACGCCGCCAGCGAATACGACATCGGCCTGGTGCAGTCCGGCACCGGCAATGCGGAAGATGCGCCGAACCTGCAGACGCTGGCCTCGGTTTCGTTCGAGCCGATCTGGATTTTCTACCGCAACGGCCAGCCGCTCGATCGCCTGTCGCAGCTGGCCGGCAAGAAGATCGGCGTCGGCCAGCCCGGCAGCGGCCTGCGCACCGTGATGCTGTCGCTGCTGGCGATGCACGGCATCGGCGCCAACACGGCGCAGATCGAGGAATTGTCCGCGACAGCGGCCTCGCAGGCGCTGCAGGACGGCCAGCTCGATGCGGCCGCCTTCATCGGCGCGCCCGACATTGCGGTCATTGAAAACCTGCTGAAATCGGACCTGCGGCTGATGAACCTGACGCAGGCCGACGCCATCGTGCGGCGCTTCCCGTCGCTGTCGAAAGTCATTTTTCCGCGCGGTGCGATCGACCTGGCGCGCGACCAGCCGCCGCAGAACGTGACGCTGCTGTCGACCACGGCGCTGCTGGTGGCGAAAAAAACCCTGCATACCGAAACCGGCTACCAGCTGCTCGATGCGGTCAACGAGGTGCACGGCATGCCGAGCTTCTTTGCCGACCGCGGCGAGTTTCCGA
>JANXSS010000450.1 GCA_025356535.1 Herminiimonas sp. | reverse complement strand
TGGACGGTGAGTTACGCTTGAAGCCACGCTTGGAGCCTACATCTGGAGCTTACGCTTGAAGCTCAGGCTCGGGGCGTTATGCAATAAAGTATAGGATCGGCAGTCAGCGCTCTCTATCGTCGATTACATGAATTTCATGTAGGAAGCGCACGAGCAGCCGGTGTAGACGATCCCCTACGCCGACGCTCCCCAGTCGGCGTCGTCGCGCTCTGCGGCGGTCGCACGCAAACCGCTTGCAGGCGCCGAATTCCTATATGCTTTGGTCGATGACGAACCGGGCATGCCAATCGAGGTCGGGCGCCGACACGGCGCGCGACGGAAAGCGACAAACGTGATCAACAAGATAGTCGAGTCGGCACGGCAGGCAGTAGCCGACATTGCCGATGGCGCCACCATCATGATCGGCGGCTTCGGCAATGCCGGCATGCCGTCCCTGCTGATCGAGGCCCTGATCGACAGCGGTGCGCGCGAACTTACCATCGTCAACAACAATGCCGGCAACGGCGACACCGGGCTGGCAGCCTTGCTCAAAGCCAGGCGCGTGAAAAAGATCATCTGCTCGTTCCCCCGCCAGAGCGATTCCCATGTATTCGACGCCCTGTTTCGTGCCGGCGAGATCGCGCTGGAACTGACGCCGCAGGGCAACCTGGCCGAGCGCATTCGCGCCGCCGGCGCCGGCATCGGCGGTTTCTTTTCGCCGACCGGCTACGGCACCCTGCTGGCAGAGGGCAAGGAGACCCGGCTGATCGACGGCCGCCATCACGTGCTGGAGTTTCCGATCCATGCCGATTTCGCGCTGATCAAGGCGCACCGCGGTGACCGCTGGGGCAACCTCGTCTATCGCAAGGCCGCGCGCAACTTCGGCCCGATCATGGCCACCGCCGCCAGATGCACCATCGTCCAGGTCGCCGAAGTGGTGGAGCTGGGCGTGCTCGATCCGGAAGCGATCGTCACGCCCGGCATCTTCGTGCAACGGGTGGTACCGGAGGCGCGCGCATGAAACGCTTTACCCGGCAACAGATGGCCGCACGCGTGGCGCAGGACATACCGGAAGGCGCCTATGTCAACCTCGGCATCGGCCTGCCGACAACGGTGGCCGACTACCTGCCGGCCGGCCGCGAGATTTTCCTGCACAGCGAAAACGGCCTGCTCGGCATGGGTCCGACACCGGCGCCGGGCGACGCAGACGAAGACCTGATCAAGGCCGGCAAGCAGCCGGTGACCTTGTTGACCGGCGGCGCATATTTTCATCATGCCGATGCCTTTGCCATGATGCGCGGCGGTCACCTGGATATCTGCGTGCTCGGTGCGTTCCAGGTTTCGGCAAGCGGCGACCTGGCCAACTGGCATACCGGCGCGCCGGATGCGATTCCCGCCGTCGGCGGCGCGATGGACCTGGCGCTCGGCGCGCGCGAAGTCTTCGTGATGATGGAGCATCAGACCAAAGGCGGCGAGAGCAAGGTGGTGGCGCGCTGTTCCTATCCCCTGACGGCGCTTGGCTGCGTCGGGCGCATCTACACCGACCGGGCAGTGCTGGCGGTGACGCCGCAAGGCCTGCGCGTGGTCGAAATGAGCGAAGGCCTGACCTTCGACGAACTGCAGGCCATGACCGACGCGCCATTGTTGCCGTCCTGAGACCGACCTGCCGCAATCCTTGTGGCAATCGATAAACGAAAAAAACTAAAAAAGGAATTTCACCATGCATGACGCTTTTATCTGCGACGCCATCCGTACCCCGATCGGTCGCTACGGCGGCGCCCTCAAGGATGTGCGCGCCGACGATCTCGGCGCCGTACCCCTGCGCGCCCTGATGCCGCGCAATCCCGGCGTCGACTGGAGCCGCGTCGAGGAAGTCCTCTACGGCTGCGCCAACCAGGCCGGCGAAGACAATCGCAACGTCGCCCGCATGGCCGCGCTGCTGGCCGGTTTGCCGCAGCAGGTGCCGGGGGCGACCATCAACCGCCTGTGCGGCTCCGGCATGGATGCGGTCGGTTCCGCAGCCCGCGCCATCCGCGCCGGCGACACCAGCCTGATGATTGCCGGCGGCGTCGAATCCATGACGCGCGCGCCGTTCGTCATGGGCAAGGCCGACAGCGCGTTTTCCCGCAATGCGGCGATCTTCGACACGACCATCGGCTGGCGCTTCGTCAATGCGCTGATGAAGCAGCAATACGGTGTCGATGCGATGCCGCAGACGGCCGAAAACGTCGCCGACGATTACGACATCTCGCGTGCCGACCAGGACCGGTTCGCCGTGGCCAGCCAGAACAAGGCCGCCGCCGCCCAGGCCAACGGCACGCTGGCCCATGAAATCACGCCGGTCGTGATCGCCCAGAAAAAAGGCGACGCCATCACGGTCAGCCAGGATGAGCATCCGCGTGCCACCTCGGTCGAGGCGCTGGCCAAATTGAAAGCCATCGTCCGTCCGGATGGCACCGTCACCGCCGGCAACGCCTCGGGCGTCAACGACGGCGCCTGCGCACTACTCTTGGCCAGCGAAGCGGCCGCCAGGGAACATGGACTCACGCCCCGGGTGCGCATCCTCGGCATGGCCACGGCAGGCGTGGCGCCGCGCATCATGGGCATCGGCCCGGCGCCGGCGTCGCAAAAACTGCTGCAGCAGCTCGGCATGACGATCGACCAGATGGATGTGATCGAATTGAACGAGGCGTTCGCCTCGCAGGGCCTGGCGGTGCTGCGCATGCTGGGCGTGCCGGACGACGATGCGCGCGTCAATCCGAACGGCGGCGCAATCGCCCTGGGGCATCCGCTGGGCATGAGCGGCGCGCGGCTGGTCACCACGGCGATGTATCAGCTGCACCGCACCGGCGGTCGCTATGCGCTGTGCACCATGTGCATCGGCGTCGGCCAGGGCATCGCCCTGGTCATCGAGCGGGTCTGACCCGGGGGCGGCGTCACACGCCGAGGTAGCGCGCCAGCGTCTGCGGCGCGCGCGCCAGTTCGGCGGAGTCGCCCTGATGCACGACCCGTCCCTTTTCCAGCACGATTGCCGAATCGGTATGGGCCAGCACGGCGCGATAATTGCGGTCGACCAGGAGCGTACTGATGCCGGTGGCGCGGATGGCGGCGATGACGCGCCAGATTTCCAGCACCACCAGCGGCGCCAGCCCCTCGGTGGCTTCGTCCAGGATCAGCAGGCGCGGATTGGTCATCAATGCGCGGCCGATGGCCAGCATCTGCTGCTCGCCGCCCGACAATTGCATGCCGCCGTGGGCCAGACGCTCCTGCAATCGCGGAAACGTCTCGAGCACGCGCGCGTAGGTCCAGTCGCAGCTGCCGGTCGGTCCCACCCGCGCGCTCATGAGCAGGTTTTCCTTCACCGACAGGTTCGGGAAGATGCCGCGTCCCTCCGGCACATAGCCCACCCCCAGACGCGCGATCTTTTCCGGCGCCGCGCCGGTGACGTTCTTTCCATCCCAGCGCACTTCGCCCGAGGCGATCGCAACGTAGCCCATGAGCGAGCGGATCAGGGTGGTCTTGCCCATGCCGTTGCGTCCCAGCAGGCCGACGGCGCGACCGGTGCCGATTTCCAGGTCGGCGTCGTGCAGGATGTGGCTCTCGCCGTAATACGTGTTGAGCGCTTTTATGTGCAGCATGAAACTTGCCTAGGAAAGGACATCTGCGTCGCCCAGGTAGGCCAGGCGCACCGCCGGATTGTCGCGGATGGCGCCGGGCGCGTCGCTGGCGATGACGCCACCGTTGACCATGACGGTAATGCGGTCGGCCACGCGAAAGACGGCGTCCATGTCGTGTTCGACCAGCAGCACGGCATGGGACACCTTGATCGTTTGCAGAAGCGCCAGCATCCGCTCGGTTTCTTCGGCGCCCATGCCTGCCAGCGGCTCGTCGAGCAGCAGCACGCGCGGGTTCGTGGCCAGGCACATCGCCAGCTCCAGCTGACGCTGCCGGCCGTGGCTGAGGCTGCCGGCCGTCGCCGCGCCCTGTCCTGCCAGCCCGGCGTCGCCCAGGGCCTGGTGTGCCGCCGCAAGGCTGCCGGCGCAGCACGCGGCGCGTTCCCAGATCCGCCATGGCGAGGGCGTCATCGCCTGCGCGGCGAGGCGACAGTTTTCCAGCACCGACAGGCTCGGAAAAATGGTGGTGCGCTGGTAGCTGCGCCCGATGCCGGCGCGCGCGCGCCGCGTCTGCGACCAGGACGTGATGTCGCGGCCGTCATAGTGCAGGGTCCCCGAGGAGGGCGTGATTTCGCCCGACAGGATGTTGATCAGCGTCGATTTGCCGGCGCCGTTGGTGCCGATGACGGCATGCACCTCGCCGGTTTGCAGCGACAGCATGACGTCGTCGACGGCAACCAGCCCACCGAAGCGGCGGGAGAGGTGCGAGGCCGAGAGCAGCGCCGGCGTGCCTGCTTGCATGGCCAAGCTCATGCCGCGCCCCGCTGCCGCCGGAACAGCCGTCGCATGCCGATCAGGCCATCGGGCAGAAACGCCACCATCAGGATCATGGTCAGGCCAAGGCTCAGTTGCCAGTGTTTCGCAAAGGCGCCGAACACCGCTTCCGATGCATACAGCTCGCGCAGCAGCACGAAGACGATTGCGCCCACGACCGCGCCGCGCAGGCTGCCCAGGCCACCCAGGATGATCATCAGCAGGATCGCGCCGGATTCATGCCAGGACAGGAATTCGGGATTGACCAGGCCCTGATGGGTTGCCATCAGAAAGCCGGCCACTCCGGCCAGCATGGCGGCGGTGACGAAGGCCGCCAGCTTGTACCAGTAGGTGCCAAAGCCCGCCGCCCGCATGCGCTGTTCGTTGATGCGGATGCCTGCGAGCGCATGACCGAAGCGCGAGCGCAACAGCATGCTCAGAAAGGAGTAGCTCAGCGCCAGGCAACAGAGGGTCAGGAAATAGAGGTGCCTGCCGTTTTCCAGATCGATCAGCCTTGTCGCGCCCAGCATCAGGGCGGGGCGGGCGGTAAGGAACATGCCGTCGCTGCCGCCGCCGATTGCGGTGTCGTGAAAGATGAAGAAAGCCATCTGCGCGAAGGCCAGCGTCACCATGATGAAATAGACGCCCTTCGTGCGCAGCGACAGCGCGCCCACCACCAGGGCATACGCACCGGCCGCCGCCATGGCCAGCAGCAGCAGCGTCACCGGATTGCCGGGCGTGTCGCCGCCTGCGGCCAGCACCGTGACGTACGCCGCCACGCCATAGAAGGCGGCATGGCCGAGGCTGATCAGGCCGGTGGTGCCCACCAGCAGTTCCAGGCTCAGCGCCAGGATCGCGTAGATCATGATGCGTATGGCCAGGTCCTGCAGGTAAGGCGACAACACCAGCGGCAGCAAGGCGACGAGTGCCGCGGCCAGCGCCGGCACCAGCCAGGCCGGCAAGCCTCCTGCCCGCAGCAGGGCTGCCGGCGCGGTTGTCGTTGCCGTTGCCGGCACGGGATCGGGATGGGGTGGGACCATGAATCAATATCCTTTGTTCTTCAGGCCTTCGGGCCGCAGCATCAGGATCACCGCCATCAGCACGTAGACCGACAGGCCGCTGTATTGCGCAAACAGGACCTTGCCGAAGGTGTCGACGAAGCCCACCAGCAAGGCCGCCATCAGCGCGCCCGAAATCGAGCCGATGCCGCCGATGACCACCACCACGAAGCAGACGATCAGGATCTGCCCGCCCATGCCCGGATAGACCGAGCTTGCCGGTGCGGCGATCATGCCGGCCAGGGCGGCCAGCGCCACGCCGCCGGCAAACACGATCCGGTACAGCAGCCGGATATCGATGCCCAGCCCGCGCACCATGTCGCGGTTGGAGGCGCCGGCCCGGATCATCATGCCCAGCCTGGTGCGGTTGACGACGTAATACAGGCCCAGTGCCACGGCCAGGCAGACGCCGGACGCAAACAGGTTATAGACCGGATAGGTGATCAGGTCGCCGAGCCGGAAGCCGCCCGCCAGCCAGGGCGGCATCGGCACGCCATGCACGTCGTTGCCCGCCAGGATGCTGCGCATTTCCTCGAACACCAGAATCAGCGAATACGTCATCAGCACCTGCTGCAGATGGTTGCGCTGATACAGGTAACTGAAGAAGGCCCACTCCAGCAGGAAGCCGATGACGACCGACAGCGCCACGCCGGCGGCCAGCTGCAGCAGGAACTGGTCGCCGAACAGTGGCGCCAGTCCGAACGCCATGTAGGCGCCCAGCATGTAGAAGCTGCCATGGGCCAGGTTGATCACCCCCATGATGCCGAAGATCAGCGTCAGTCCGCTTGCCACCAGAAACAACAGCAAGCCATACTGGATGGCGTTGAGGCACTGTACGAGAAAAGTCGATAATTCCATGGGTCGCCTGAAAAAATTGCCGGAGCACGGCGTCGCACACCGCGGATGCCGTTACCGGCGTGCCGCGGTGCATTCACGGTGCAGCGATGCTTACATTTTGCAGCCGAGCCCGGGATCGGCCAGCGCCTTGATCGCCGTGCCCCTGACTTCATTGACGTTGCCCCGGACCTGGCGCAGATAGATGTCCTGCACCGGATTGTGCGACGCCGACATGCGGTAGCTGCCGCGCGGACTGTCGATCCGCGTCTTTTCCATGGCGTCGATCATCTGCGGGCGTTTTGTCAGGTCGCCGCCGGCGGCCTTGAGTCCCGCCGCCAGCAACTGGGCCGCATCATAGCCCTGGACGGCGTAGACATCGGCATTGCTCTTGTAAGCCTTCACAAACGCCAGGCGAAATGCATTGTCACGCGGCGTGTTGAGGTTGTCGGCGTAGTGCAGGGTGGTATAGATACCCTGGGCCGCGGCACCCTGCGCGTCGAGCGTGCCGTCGGTCAGAAAGCCGGGGCCGTACAGGGGAATGGTCTTGTTCAGGCCGGCCGCGACATAATCCTTGACGAATTTTACGGCGCCGCCGCCGGCGAAGAATGCGTAGACGGCATCGGGTTTTTGCGCGGCGATTTCGGTCAGCAGCGCCTGGAACTCGACCGACGGAAACGGCACGTTCATTGCCTTTTCGACCTTGCCGCCGCTTTTTTCGAATCCGTCCGCAAAGCCCTTGGCGGACTCGTTGCCGGCGGCGTAATTCCAGGTGATCGTGATGGCTTTCTTGTGGCCGCGCTCGGCGGCGACCTTGCCCATGGCGAAAGCCGGCTGCCAGTTGGTAAACGAGGTGCGGAAGATGTTCTTGGCGCACATGGCGCCGGTGATCGCCTCGGCGCCGGCGTTGGGCACGATTAGCAGCGTGTTGGTTTCCCTGGCCACCTTCGCCATGGCCAGCGCCACGCCCGAATGGACGCTGCCCACCAGGACATCGACCTGGTCGCGCTTGACGAGCTTGTTGACGTTTTCGGTTGCCTTGGACGGGTCCGATTCATCGTCGACCTTGAAATAGTGGATGGTCCGACCGCCCAGCCTGCCGCCTTGTTCGGCTACATAGAGCTTGAAGCCGTTCTCGATCATGTTGCCAAGCGCCGCATAGGTGCCGGTTGCCGGCAGCATGAAGCCGATTCGCACCGGCGCGGCATCGTCGGCCGCGGCGGCATGGGAGAACAGGGGCAACAGGACTGCTGCGGCGCAGGCCTTGAAATTGAATGTTTGCAAGCGTGGCTCCAACGTGGTTTTTGGTTAAGAATGGTCGGGCAAGAACCGGGCGGCTTCGCGGGCGAAAGCGTCGGGCCGGCCCGGCTGCAGCGCATGGCTGCACTGTGCAATGCGCAATGATATACAAAGCGGTGTGCGGCGCATGGTCCGCGCAGCATCGCACCGACGCCGGTGTGCCGTATCGATCGGTGCGGCCGCTGTCGACTTCGATGCGATAGGCTGGCTTGCGCCGGTCATGCAAGGCCGTGTCAGCGCCAGGCGCACAGGGCCGTTGTCGGCCCGGGTGAGATGTTCGCAGATCAGAAACGCACGCCGGCGCCTGGTGCCAAGCGTCTTTTTTACCGACGATATCTACCGGCGATATCGTTTACAGATTCATTTCTTCGCAGAAAAAAATCTGGAACGAGGCACAGACGGCACAATGTTTTTTGGAAGCACAACGGCCGACAGCGGACGATCATTCGCGCTAGGGAAGCACTGATTAATTAACGACTTACTGTTTCCGCCAACGCTCCGGTCTGAGACAATATCGACGTGTT
>JANXSS010000440.1 GCA_025356535.1 Herminiimonas sp. | reverse complement strand
AGCCGCTCACGTACCTGACGGTCAACCAGTCGGCAGTCGTCGCCGGCGCGGCGGCGACGGTGACGACCGGCGCTCTTGCAAACCGTAACCGGTCGGGCGGGCCGATCCAGGTCATCGGGGCGGGCAACCTGACCCATACGGTGCAGGACACGGCCAAGCTCAAGCTAGCCTACGATGTTTCCCCTTCCCTGACGACGGCCTATACGCTGGGATACTGGCAGAACGCCGCAGCTGCGGCTTCGCAGTCGTACCTGAGCACGAGCGGCGGCGCGCCCTACTTTGGCAGCGCCAATGGCAGTGTGAATATCGGCGGCAATGCATTCGGCGCTTCCACGATCGGCAGCCTTTTCTCCAGCAACACCGTCGATCAAAAACACTGGATGCAGGCGCTGTCGCTCAAAACGAAAAACGCGGGGCCGTGGAACTGGGAAGCCATCGTCACTGACTTCAGCTTCGGCAAGGACATCACCCGCACGTCAACCGGCCTGTATCCCGCCGCGCTGACTTCGGGCGCGGGACGGATTTCGGACGCCGGCGACACTGGGTGGCGCACGCTGGACCTGAAAGGGTCCTGGCTTCAGCCCGGGACTGCGTGGCAGCACAATGTCACGTTCGGCGCGCACCTTGACCAGTACCAGCTGGCCAACCCGACCTACAACACGGCAGACTGGGCCAGCGGTGGCGAGGGCACTCTTTTCAGTAATTCGCGGGGCAAGAGTCGCACGCAAGCCTTGTGGGCGCAGGATGTGTGGCGTCTGGCACCTGGCCTGGTCGCTACCATCGGCGGCCGATACGAGTCGTGGCGCGCCTTCGATGGCTTCAACTTTTCGACGGCGGCAAACGGCGCCGGTTTTCCGGTATCCCAGCCGGAGGTAACCAAGTCCGGTTTTTCCCCAAGACTGTCGCTGGCATGGCAGGCGTCAAATCAGTGGAGCGCCACCGGTTCGTTCGGCAAGGCCCTGCGCTTTCCAACGGTCGGCGAGTTGTACCAGAACGTCCAGACTGGCACGACCTTCACGCAGGCGAACCCGTTTCTCAAGCCGGAAAGCGTGCTTGCCGGGGAGCTGGCCATGGAAAGGAATACGGCCGACGGCAAGCTGCGGGTTTCGCTGTTCGAAGAGCATGTGTCGGATGCGCTGATTTCCCAGACGTCGACCATTGCCGGCATCGCCACGCCAGTATCCTTC
Source organism: Herminiimonas sp. (assembly GCA_025356535.1). Lineage (GTDB taxonomy): Bacteria > Pseudomonadota > Gammaproteobacteria > Burkholderiales > Burkholderiaceae_D > JANXSS01. Next base: position 4,330 of record JANXSS010000440.1, on the reverse strand, counting down.
GTGCAGAACGTCGACAAGACCCGGCAGCGCGGCATCGAACTGGTGGCGCAGCAGCAAAACGTCATGATCCGCGGCCTCGAGCTGACAGGCAGCGCGACCTATGTCGATGCCAGGATCACCGGCAACAGCAGCTACGTGCCGACTGCACCGGGGGCGACCTCCGTCGGCAAGCGTACGCCCTACGTGCCGGCGTGGCGGGCGACGGCTGTTGCAACCTATCGCCCGGATGACCATTGGGCCTATACCCTGGCAGGCCGTTACAGCAGCCGCATGTATGCGACGGTCGACAACACGGACATCAATCCGGCGACCTACCAGGGTTTCGAGGATTACTTCGTGGCGGATGCGCGGGTGCAGTATCGGTTCGACCGCCAGTGGAGCGGCGCGCTGGGCATCGACAACCTGGCCAACCGCAAGTATTTCCTGTTCCACCCGTTCCCGGAGCGCACCCTGTATGCCGAGCTGAAATACCACTTCTGATTGAAGGGATCAATCGCCAGGCGAACGAAGTACCGCGGCACTCATCCGTTGCCCAGCGCGAGCAGTTCTTCTTCAGAAAACCCGGCAGCGCGACGCGCCGCGATATTGAACGGTCCGCGCATGACCGGCGCCCGGAACCGCAGCGCCAGCGCTGCATAGGTCGGAATCGGATCAAGACCGCGTTGGGCGCACAGCCATCCGTACCAGCGGTTGCCGACGGCCACGTGGCCGATCTCGTCGCGCAGGATGATGTCGAGAATGGCGGCGGCGGCATGGTCGCCGGCCTGCGCCAGTTTTGCACGCATCGGTGGCGAGGCATCGAGCCCGCGCGCTTCCATCGTCCGCGGCACCAGGGCGATGCGCGCCAGCACGTCGTCCCGGGTTTTTTCGGCCAGCTCCCACAGGCTGTCGTGTCCATCGAAGTCGCCGTAGGCAAATCCCTGCGTTGCCAGATGGTCCGCCAGTAACGAGAAATGCAAGGCCTCCTCGGCGGCGACCTGCAGCCAGTCGGTGTAGTAGGCAGCGGGCATGCCGGCGAAGCGCCAGAGTGCATCAAGCGCCAGGTTGATCGCATTGAACTCGATGTGCGCCAGCGCATGCAGCAGCACGGCGCGGCCTTCGACGGTGGCCATCGAGCGTCGCGGCACCGACAGCGGCGGCACCAGGCGCGGCCGCGCCGGGCGGCCGGGAATGGGCGTGCCGCCGCAGGGCATCGACGCCGGGTCGAGCGCAAGCGCACCGCTTGCCCAGGCCTGTGGCAGCGCGCGCACGCCGGCCGCCTTCGCAACGGGATCGGTGACGCCCAGCCAGTACAGCGCCGCCTGGCGCAATTCAGGGCCTGGCGTTGGTGACACGTCGGGGAGCGCCGAACAATTCATCTGGGGGGCGGTAGAATGCGGTTGGTCAAACCCTCATTTTACGGAGTTCCATGGCAATCTACCAATTCGGCGAACATGCACCGCAGATCGATCCCTCCGCCTATGTCGTCGATTCCGCCAATATCGTTGGCAAGGTGCGCCTTGAAGCCAACAGCAGCGTCTGGTTCGGCGTGACGATCCGGGGCGACAACGAGCTGATCACGATCGGGGAAAACAGTAACGTGCAGGAAAACTGCGTGCTGCACACCGATGCGGGTTATCCGATGACGATCGGCAAGCAGGTCACCATCGGCCACCAGGCCATGCTGCATGGCTGCACGGTCGGTGACGGCTCTTTGATCGGCATCCAGGCGGTGATCCTGAACAATGCGAAGATCGGCCGGAACTGCCTGGTGGGCGCCGGTGCGCTGGTCACCGAAGGCAAGGAATTTCCCGACAATTCGGTCATCCTCGGCAGCCCGGCCAAGGTCGTGCGCACGCTGTCGGCCGAAGATGCAGGGAACCTTGCAGCCATCAGCGAGACCTATGTACAACGCGCCCAGTTCTGCAAGACCAATCTGAAACGCATCGATACCGCATGACCGACACCCTGCAAAAATTCCTGTTCGAAGGCGCGCCGGTGCGCGGCGAACTGGTCGAGCTGTCGACGACCTGGCAACAGGTGCTGTCGCGGCGCAGCTATCCGGTGGCCGTGCAGACGCTGCTGGGGCAGATGCTGGCCGCCGCCGCGCTGCTGTCGGCCAACCTGAAATTCAACGGCGTGATCGTGATGCAGATCCATGGCGACGGGCCGGTAAAGCTGCTGGTCGTCGAATGCGATGCCGAACTGCGCTTGCGGGCGACGGCGAAGCTGCGCGACGACACGCCGATTGCCGACGATGCAACATTGCCGCAACTCGTCGATGCGCACGGCCACGGCCGCTTCGTCATCACGCTCGATCCGAAAGACAAGCTGCCCGGCCAACAGGCGTACCAGGGCATCGTGCCGCTCGACGGCGACTCGGTTGCAACAGTCATCGAGAACTACATGCTGCGCTCGGAACAGCTCGACACGCGCCTGTGGCTGGCGGCCGATGGCGCGGTCTCGCGCGGACTGCTGTTGCAGAAACTGCCCAACCACGGCGGCAGCGAAGCGCCCGTCACCGACGAACTGGCAACCTGGGACCGCAGCGTGATGCTGGCGTCCACTTTGAAGGACGACGAACTGCTGTCGACCGATATCGCGACCCTGATGCGACGCTTGTTCTGGGAAGAGACGATTCGCGTCTTCGAGCCGAAGCATCCGCAATTTCACTGCAGCTGCAATCGTGAAAAAGTCGGCAACATGTTGAAAATGCTGGGCAAGCCGGAAATCGATGAAGCGATTGCCGAACTCGGCAAGCTCGAAATCGACTGCGACTTTTGCGGCCAGCATTATGAATTCGACCGGGTCGATTGCGCGCAGTTGTTTGCCGTGGAAACGGCGGCCGACGCACTGTTGCCACCGGGCGGGCAGCGGCACTGACACCGGGTCTTGCGCGGGCCGCGACGTTGTCAGTGCAAAGTCGAAACGGTACAGGCGTGATGCGTATCGATTCGGGCCACAGTGCTAGGCGCAGGGTGCGCCGTGGGCGGGCCACACAGGCGCGCTGCAACGCCGCAATGTGGTTCGAAGCGGTGCGTAGCGCGTATGCCATTACGAAATTTTCTCTAGGGCTTTGCCGGTGCCTTCGCAGCTTGCGTCGCACCTGCGGCAGGCGCCGCAGCCGGCTTGGCAATTGCAGATGACGACCCGGCGCCGGCGCTGCCGGTCTTGGGCGCCAGGATCTGCACGAAGATCTCGTTATCCTTGATCATGCCGAGTTCGAAACGGGCCCGTTCTTCCACCGCGCCGGTGCCCTGCTTCAAGTCCTCGACTTCCGACGCCAGCTTGGCATTGCGCGCCTTGAGCTCACTGTTCTTCTTTTCCGCCACGCTGACCTGGCGGTCGAGTTCCCACACGCGCAGCCAGCCGCCCTTGCCCAGCCAGAGGGGAAACTGGATGAGCAAGAGCAGCGCGGTCAGGCAGATCAGGATCAGCCGCATCGGCGGTGCAAGTACAGGTGCAAGCGGTGCCTGCCCTACCTAAGGTTGTAGAAGGCCTGACGACCCGGATAGCTGGCGATGTCGCCCAGGTCTTCCTCGATGCGCAGCAACTGGTTGTACTTGGCCATCCGGTCCGAGCGCGACAGCGAGCCGGTCTTGATCTGCAGCGCATTGGTGCCTACTGCAATGTCGGCAATCGTCGAATCCTCGGTCTCGCCGGAGCGGTGCGAGATCACGGCCGTGTAACCGGCGCGTTTTGCCATCTCGATGGCGGCAAAGGTTTCGGTCAGGGTGCCGATCTGGTTGATCTTGATGAGGATCGAGTTGGCGATGTTTTTCTGGATGCCTTCGCGCAGGATGCGGGTGTTGGTCACGAACAGGTCGTCGCCGACCAGCTGGATCTTCTTGCCCAGCGCAACGGTCTGCGCGGCCCAGCCGTCCCAGTCGTTTTCGGCCATGCCGTCCTCGATCGAGATGATCGGATACTTGTCGCACCAGGTGCCGAGCAGGTTGGTGAAGTCGGCCGAACTGAGGCTCATGCCTTCGCCGTTCAACCGGTACTTGCCGTCCTTGTAGAATTCGCTGGCGGCGCAATCGAGACCCAGGGCGATCTGCGTGCCCGGCTCGTAGCCGGCCTGCTCGATGGCCTGGATGATCAGCTTGATGGCGGCTTCATGATTGGCAACCGATGGCGCAAAGCCGCCTTCGTCACCGACGGCGGTCGACAGGCCCTGGCCCGCCAGGATTTTTTTCAGGGTATGGAAGACTTCGGCGCCGTAGCGGATCGCTTCCCGAAAGCTCGGTGCACCGACCGGGATGATCATGAATTCCTGGATGTCCAGGTTGTTGTTGGCATGCGCGCCGCCGTTGATGACATTCATCATCGGCACCGGCATCTGCATCGCGCC
>JANXSS010000413.1 GCA_025356535.1 Herminiimonas sp. | reverse complement strand
GTCATGACCGGTTGGCCGGCGTAGGCCACCTCGATCTTGCGCACGTAGCGTGGCGGCTCGTAGAGGCGCGTGATCTGGTCCATCGTCAGTCCCGACAGGTTCGGATGGCGGATCATGAGTTGCGCCATCACCGGCTGGTTCATCTTCGGATTGTCCTCGATGACCAGCTTCATCTTGCCCAGGTTGGTCGACGACCCGGAGCTTTCCTTGCCGGCCGGCGTGGAACAGCCGCCCGAAGCCTTAAGGTACAGGGTCGACATCGACAGCGTGCCGTCGTTCATCTCCACCACGGCGCGCAGGTGGGTGTACTGTTCGACCCGCACCCGCGTCTCGATATCGGCGCGACCGGTCTCGGGCGTCATGTGGAACACCGCGGCGACCGGGGCCGGATTGTTGTCGAGGATGACGCTGATGGTCTTGATGTAGCGCTGCGGCGTCTGCACCGAGCGCGTCTTGATCGATACCGGCACCACCGCCGCATCTTCGGCACGCTCGGGCGCGACCAATTCGATCAGGTCGTTGCCGTTGTCGCTGATCGGCCGGTCCTGGAACAGGCCGGTGCGCAGCTTCTGCCAGACCGGATTGTTCTGCGGCGGCGGCGGCGGATCGGCCGCCAAAACAGTCAGCGGCAGCAGCAGGCTCACGGCAAGGCCCAGCCAACCTGATCGGTGGTGTCGTTTCATTGCATCTCCCTGAGTATGGTCTTCTCGGTACGGCGTCGGCTGGCGCTAATCTTCCCACTCCAGCTCTGTAAATGCAGCAGTGACGTTCTGTGCGTGGAAATCGTTGAACAGCAGCCACTTGTCGCGTTCGGACGCCGCCACCGTCGTCGTCGCCTGGCCGATGGTCCGGTGCGCCTTGAGCGCCTGCCGGACCCCGTCGCGCACCGCCATCAGGTAACGCCGCTGCGGCTGCAGCACGCCCGGCCAGTCGGTGCCGGGCGCGCCATGGCCGGGCACCGCGCGGGCTGCCGGAATCATCGCCAGGCTCTCCATCGTGGCAAGCCACCCGGTAACCTTGCCGTCGATGACCGGAATACGTTCCCGAAACAGCAGGTCGCCCAGCCAGAAGGTGCCGGTCTTGATGTCCATGACCGTGATGTCGTTGTCGGTATGCGAGGTCGGCCAGGCCTGCAGCCTGAGTTCGCGACCGCCCAGGTCGAGCGTCTGGGTTGCAGCAACAGTTGTATCGGGCGCAATCAGGACACTTTGCGCCGCCTGTGCAGCACCGAGCGAACGCTCGACGAATGCCGCGTAATACGCCTGCCGGGCGCGCATCGATGCCGCCAGATTCCGATGGCCGACGAAATGTGGTTTATCGGAAGCAAATGCTGCATTGCCATAAACGTGATCCGGATGCACATGCGTGTTGATCACGTAGCAAACCGGCAGCGGCGTGCGCGCTGCGATGGCGCGTCGCAACGCGCTGCCCTCTTCGAAACTGCCGCCGCTGTCGATCACCGCCACGCAGCGCGTGCCGACGATGAAACCGACGTTGGCGATGGCGCCGTGGTTCTCCGGCGTGGCTGCCGCATGCACGCCGACATGGAGGAAAACGCCGGGCGCCAGCTCGTCGACCGGCAAGGTCGCTTCGACAACGGTTGCTGCCATGGCGGGCAGCACGGCGGCGACGACGCAGGCGGCCAGCGCGAGCGCTGCGCGCATCCGCGCCGCCCGCACGACCTTGACCACCGAGGCTGTATCCATGTATTTTTTATTGCGGTTGCACTGCATTGATGACGCGATCCGGACCGCTTTCAGGCCGCCTGGAAACAATGCGCCACGAGCTTTTTCAGACCAAATTTGCTGCGCTGCAAAACATATTTTCCTACCGTTTGGTCGTTTTACAAACGCAAGAGTCATGCCATCTTTTCCAACCGACTTCTCCTATGAAAACCGCGCTTTGCAGCGACTGCCGGCGACCCGTAAAAATCGTTCACTGTGTCCAAAAATCGGTACATAGCGTTGTGTGGATTGTTCAATCCGCAGCACAGGTCCGGGACTTAAAAACCAGACCGTTTTTTTCATCCTGCCAAGCGCCGTCTGCGGGCGCGCTGCGCTGCCGGATATTTATGACTGGCATGCTAAGTGCTATATCCGAAGGGCGACATAGCGTCGACTGTAAGGCTTTCAGGTAAAAACAAGTTCTGCAGGTTGTGCAACCCCGTATCAAAATAATTTATGGAGGTAGACATGTCATCGAAGTTGAATTTCAAACACCTGCTTTGCATCGCAGGCGCCATGACGGCGACCGGCGCCGCACTGGCGGATGCGCAACTGATCGCCGCACAGGCCGATTCGAAGAACTGGGCATCGCAGGCAGGCAATGACGCCAACCAGCGCTACAGCAAGCTCGCCCAGATCAACGGCGGCAACGTCAAGAACCTGCAGGTCGCATGGACTTTCTCGACCGGCGTGTTGCGCGGCCATGAAGGCGGTCCGCTGGTAATCGGCGACACCATGTACGTACATAGCCCGTTCCCGAACAAGGTGTATGCAATCAATCTGGAAGACCAGAGCATGCGCTGGAAGTATGAGCCGAAGCAGGACCCGAGCGTCATTCCGGTCATGTGCTGCGACACGGTCAACCGTGGCGTTGCCTTCGGCGACGGCAAGATCATCCTGCAGCAGGCCGACACCACCCTGGTGGCGCTCGACGCCAAGACCGGCAAGGAAGTCTGGAAAGTCAAGAACGGCAATCCGAAGGTCGGCGAAACCAACACCAACGCGCCGCACATCTTCAAGGATAAAGTCATCACCGGCATCTCCGGTGGCGAATTCGGCGTGCGTGGTCGCCTGACCGCCTACGACATCAAGACCGGCAAGGAAGTCTGGAAAGGCTACTCGGTCGGCCCTGACGCCGAAATGCTGATGGATCCTGAAAAGACGATGACCTGGACCAACGGCAAGATGGCGCCGGTCGGAAAAGACTCGTCCCTGAAGACCTGGTCCGGCGACCAGTGGAAAATCGGCGGCGGCACGACCTGGGGCTGGTTCAGCTACGACGCACCGGCCAACCTGGTCTACTACGGCACCGGCAATCCATCGACCTGGAATCCTTCCCAGCGTCCTGGCGACAACAAGTGGTCCATGACCATCTTCGCCCGCGACCTCGACACCGGCAAGGCCAAGTGGGTTTATCAGATGACGCCGCATGACGAATGGGATTTCGACGGCATCAACGAAATGATCCTGGCCGACATCAACGTCAAGGGTCAGCCACGCAAGACGCTGGTGCACTTCGACCGTAACGGCTTCGGCTACACGCTCGACCGCATCACCGGCGAACTGCTGGTCGCTGAAAAGTACGATCCGAAGGTCAACTGGGCTACCCACGTCGACATGAAGACCGGCCGTCCTGTCGTGACAGCGAAGTACTCGACCGGCCAGAACGGCGCCGACGTCAACACCAAGGGTGTCTGCCCTGCTGCACTGGGATCGAAAGATCAGCAGCCAGCGACGTTCTCGCCACGTACCGGCCTGTTCTATGTGCCGACCAACCATGTCTGCATGGACTACGAGCCGTTCAAGGTCGATTACACCGCAGGTCAGCCGTATGTCGGCGCGACCCTGTCGATGTACCCGGCACCGAACAGCCATGGCGGCATGGGTAACTTCATCGCCTGGGATGCCGGCACCGGCAAGATCGTCTGGTCCAAGCCGGAGAAATTCTCGGTCTGGTCCGGCGCCCTGGCCACCGCTGGCGACGTCACGTTCTACGGCACGCTTGAAGGCTACCTGAAGGCAGTCGACAAGAACGGCAAGGAACTGTGGAAGTTCAAGACGCCATCGGGCATCATCGGCAACGTCAACACCTGGGAATACAAGGGCAAGCAGTATGTCGGCGTATTGTCGGGCATCGGCGGCTGGGCCGGCATCGGCATGGCAGCAGGTCTTGAAAAAGACACCGACGGCCTGGGCGCTGTCGGCGGCTACAAGGAACTGGCAAAGTACACCGAACTCGGTGGCGTGCTGACCGTGTTTGCACTGCCAGGCAATTCGGCAGTCGCTTCAGCCAAGTAAGCAGGAACGGCTGCCGGATCGATGCTGATCCGGCAGCCGTCACCCGTTTGCGGCAATGGAAACTGGCGTGACAAACCGTCGCGCCAGGTTTTTTCTTTTAAAGGATATCCGGTCATGTCATTTCGTTTCACACTACTCTCTGCAAGCCTGATATTTGCAACCGCCTGTTCGTCGTCGGCCGACAGTGCCGACAAGGCCACGGCTGCCAAGGCAGCACCTGCTTCTCCCATTTCCGCAACTGCCGCGCCAAGTGCGCCGGCAGCTGCAACACCTGCAGCCGCAGCGCCTGCTGCACCGATCGTCCTGGCCCAGGCCACGGCAGCGGCGGCGCCCTCGTCGGCCACGCCTGCAGCCGCCGGCGATGCGCTCTATACCGTCGTCGACAAGAACAAGGTCGATCCGAACACCCTGATGGGATGGAAAACCTGGCGCGCCCAGGCCTGCGAACGCTGCCACGGCGCGGCGCAGGAAGGCCTGGTCGGTCCGTCCCTGGTCAACAGCCTGAAGGTGCTGACCAAGGATGAATTCATGACCACGCTGAAAAACGGCCGGATCGAAAAAGGCATGCCGAATTTCGGCGGTTTGCCCAACGTCGTCAGCAATCTCGACAATCTGTACGCGTACCTGAAGGGCCGCTCCGATGGCGCGATTGCCGCCGGTCGTCTCGAAGCAATTTCGAAGTAAGGCCGGGCCAGGCCGGCATCCTCGATGGTGTCAACGGCCCGGCAGAAAAAAGGATATCGCTTCATGTCACCACATCTGTTCGCATCGCATGCTGCAACCCGCCTTTCGCTGAAAGCCGCCCGTGCTGCAGCAATGGCACTGGCGGCCAGTCTTTTCACCGCTGGCGTGCTGGCGCAGGACAAGCCGGTCGATGCGCCGGCAGCGCAGAAAGTTTTGCGCGTCTGCCAGGACCCGAAGAACCTGCCGATGTCCGACGAGCAGGACCGCGGCTACGAGAACAAGATCGCTGCGCTGATGGCGAAAAAGCTCGGCTGGAAGCTGGAGCACACCTGGTATCCGCAGCGCATGGGCTTCATTCGCAATACGCTCAAGGCGAAATTGCCCGATAGCGAAGACTACAAGTGCGATGTCGTCACGGCGGTCTCGACCGACTTCGATCTGGGCCTGTCGACCAGGCCGTATTTTTCGTCGACCTATGCGCTGGCCTATGTCAAGGGCCGCGGCCTCGACGCCGTCAAGACGCCCGAGGATCTTTTAAAGCTCGACCGCTCGGTACGCGACAAGCTGAAAATCGGTATCTTCGCGCGCTCGCCGGCGTCGGACTGGCTGCTCAAGAACGGCCTGATCGACCAGATGGTGTCGTTCCAGCCGCAGACCGGCGACGCCGAGCAGTATCCGGGACAGCTGATCGACCGGGAACTGGCCTTGGGCAAGGTTGACGTTGCCATCGCCTGGGGACCGATCGTCGGTTACTTCGCCCAGCATGCCGGTGGCGTGCCGATCGCCGTGGTGCCCTTCGCGCCCGAAGCCGACGGCATTCGCTATGGTTTCAGCATTGCCATGGGCGTGCGCTACGGTGACAAGGCGCTGCGCGACCAGTTGAACGCCGTGCTCGACGCGAGTCGTCCAGAAATCGACCAGATCCTGAAGGAATACGGCGTGCCGACCGTGACGATTGCGCCCGTGGCAGGCAAGCCCGGCGCACCTTCCTGAACCCGACAACAATCCGGCAGGTCGCTGCGGCGTCCTGCCATGCCAGGAGCCTGAACATGCTTTCACGATTGATCCGCCATGACGCAGGGCGGTCGGCAAAACTGCTGGTTGCCGCCGTCGCCATCGCCTTTTCTGCTGTCGCCGTTGCGCAGGAAATCTCGGCGCCCGAGAAGCTGCTGTTCCAGTCGAATCACTTCGACAACATCAAGCAGCCGACCAAGCTGAACTATGTCTATCGCCAGGAGGCGGCAGCGCCGGACGCCTTCAGCGATGAAGTCATGGTCGAGGTCATCAAGCGAAACGACGACGGCACCGCATCGGTGGCGGCGCAGTTTCTGACCGGCGCGCATGCGCTGCCGATTCCTCCGATCGACCATGCGCAGGGCAATCCGGCGATTCTCGGTTTTCTCGAACGCGACATACTCGAAATGAAGCGCCTGACGGGCGGTGCGACCGGATACTTCCGAAAACGCATTCGCCTGGCCCTGGCTTCGCCGACCCTGCCGGTGCGCAAGGTCGAAGTCGTCTACAACGGCGCCAAGGTGGCAGCGCAGGAAGTGACGATCCATCCCTATTCGGACGATCCGTTGAAGGACCGCTTCGGCAAGTTCGCCGACAAGGGCTATGTGTTCATCATCAGCACGGCGGTGCCGGGCAGCCTGTACCGGGTCTACACGACCGTCAAGGGCGATCAGCCGACGCCGGCGGTCGACGCCAGCATGACGATTGCACGCGGCGATCCTGCCGAAACGAAGAAGACCGGGTCCGTGATGCCGAAGTCGTAGGGTAGCGACATCCGGGTCGGGAGGGGCGGAACGCTGCGGCCGGAATTGCAGAAGCAACCAGCAGGTTGCGATGCAGCTAGCGACAAAGGCACGTTATTCAAAGCGGTGAATCCAGTATTGCAAAGCGGGCCGGATCGTGAAAATTTTTATCTGTGAGCATGCCTCCAATGCGATGCCAAGCGGCGGCAACAATGCCGCGCCGGCAGGCTTCGGCGGCGACATCCTGCTGCAGGCGCTGATGACCGACATCAGCCGCATTGGCGACATGACGATCTCGGTCCTGCGCAACCCCTCGGCGCGCAACCTTGAAATGCCGGCCAGCGCCAGCATCGTGGCGCTGCATGACGGCAGTGCCTGCAGCGCCGTCGATGACTGCATCAGTGACGCCGATGCGGTCTGGCCGCTGGCGCCGGAATCGAACGGCATGCTCGAATCGATTTCCAGGAAAATCCTGCAGCACAAGAAGATCCTGCTTGGCAGCACGCCCGATGCGGTCCATCTGGCCGGCAGCAAGTACCGCACGTCGCAGGCATTGCGCGCCGCCGGCATCCTGGTGGTGCCGACCCTGCGCGCCGACGCCAACCTGCCGGCGACGCTGCATGCGCTGGTGGTCAAGCCGGACGACGGCGCCGGCTGTCTCGACACGCACATCTTTTCGCATGCCGATGCGGCGCGTGAATGGATTGCCGCACAGGCGGACGGCGACTATGTCTTGCAACCCTACATTGCCGGACGGCCCTGCAGCCTGTCGCTTTTGTGCGGCAATGGCGAGGTGTTCCTGCTGGGTTGTAACGACCAGCGGGTTGCAGTCTCCGACAACCAGTTTCACTACATGGGCAGCACCGTCAACAGCATCGACGACAGCAATGGCGAACTGCTGCAGCTGGCGCGCCGGGTAATCGCCGCCATTCCGGGACTGTGGGGCTATGTCGGCATCGACCTGATCATCACCGACCAGGGGCCGGTGGTGCTGGGGGTGAATCCGCGCATGACGATGCCGCATGCCGGGCTGTATGCATCGATCGGCGCCAATCCGGCAGCCATGCTGTTCGACATGCTGCGCGGCGGCCATTGCGACATGCCCGCAAAACACAACAGCCGCAAGGTCAGTGTCGACATGAACGCCGCATTCTCGCCTGCCACCACCGCATCGCCGTCGCTGCACTGACGGCGCACCGCGCTGCGTCGGGGCCGCCGGTCTCTAGCAGCTGACGTTGTGCATGCTCGAACCGACCGGACGGTACACGCCGTAGCGCAGCAGGTATTCCCGCTGTGCGCCGTAGGCTTCGCGTTCGGCGGCAACATTGGCCACGCAGCTCATATGGATGTCCGAACTGCGTGACTCCTGCTGCAGGTAATGGACGAATTCATGCAGCAGCACCGAACTGTCGTAGAGTCCCTGCACCGGATCGAGACTCTGGTCGAGATAGATGGTCTGACCACCGGCAAACCACCCCTGCACGTGGCACTCCTTGCCCCGGCAGGCATGCTCGACCAGGTAACTGTGCGGCACCATCGCCACCACCGGCATCTTCGCCGGCGCGGGATAGACGGACAATGTCACGGCCCACGACATCATGATTGCCGCGATCTCTTCCATGCCTTGGCCGGTCAGTAGTTTTCCCGTGACGCGATCTTTATGTCAAGACGCTCCAGCTTGCGATAGAGCGTGTTGCGGCTCAGCTTCAACTGCTTGGCAACCTTGCTCAGATTCCAGCGCGACATCTTCAGTTCCTGGATCAAGGCATCGCGTTCCGCGGATTCCAGGGGATTGAGGGCGTTTTCCAGACAGGGCGGCAGCGCCGCCTGGTCGACGATGCGCCGGCCGGTGGAAAAATCCGCCGGCAGGCAATCGACGCTGAGCACGTCGCTGTTACGCAGCGCCACCATGGTGCGCAGCACATTGCGCAGCTGGCGAATGTTGCCTGGCCAGCGATGGCGTTCCAGCGCATCCATGAGCGCCTCGTCGATCTTCACCCTGGCGTCCGGCGGCAGCTCCTGGCGCAGCACGAACTCGATGAGCTGGCGGCGGTCGCCGCGCTCGCGCAGCGGCGGCAAGGTCAGCGTCAGGCCCTGGATGCGGTAATACAGGTCTTCGCGGAATTCGCCCTTGGCGATCTTGTTGGGCAGGTCGCAATGCGTCGCGCTGATGAGCTTGATGTCGAGCTTGATCGGCGTCTCGGAGCCGAGCGGCACGACTTCGCGCTCTTCCAGCACGCGCAACAGCCGTGCCTGCAGCGCCACCGGCATGTCGCCGATCTCGTCGAGGAACAGGGTGCCGCCGTTTGCCTGGAAAATCTTGCCGCGCTGGCCTTCCTTGGCCGCACCGGTGAAGGCGCCGGACTTGTAGCCGAACAGTTCGCTTTCGATCAGCGACTCGGGTATCGATGCGCAGTTAATTGCGACATACGGCTGATGCGCCCGCTTCGACGACAGGTGCACTGCTTTCGCAAACAGTTCCTTGCCGGTGCCGGTCTCGCCGTAGAGCAAAATCGCCACGTCGCGCTCGATGATGCGCAGCGCCGTCTGGATATTGTGTTCCATCACTGCATCCGGCCCGCATTGCAGTTGCTCCAGCGGTGCGCGCGACTTGGCGCCGACGACGCCAGCGGCAATCGGCGCGATTGCTTCGGCAGCACAGGCCGGCATCACCTGGCGCAGGTGGTGCGGCGTGGCTGCAGCCGCGCGCGCGGCGCCTGCGGAGGCCAGCGCGAAGAAGCGGCGGCCGTGGCGCGCATCGAACACCATTACCGGCACCTGCGCGGCGCCCTGCCTGGCGCCGTCGCGCAGCATCGATTCGAACGACAGGTTGAAAAAAGCGTCGAGGCGCTGGCCGACGATGTCGGTGTGGCCGATGCCCAGCTGCGCCAGGGCGTTGCGACTGGCGGCAAGCACCTTGCACTCGTCGTCGACGGCGATGATGCCCTTGTTTAAGGTGGCCACGAATTCCGGACGGGTATGAAAGGCAAAGATGCGGGCATTCGGGAATTCATTGACGAAAATGCGGTTCTCGATTTCCTGCACCGACATCTTGACCAGGTCGAGCACGTGGCGCGGCACCCGGTGGGCTTCGCCGGAGGCGTCGAGCACCGCCAGGATCTTGCCGCGCCAGTCGAGGATCGGCGCCGCAGCGCAGGTCAGCGCCGTATTGCGGAACAGGTAATGATCATCCTGATGGATCATCATCGGTCGCTGCTCGAGCAGGCAGGTGCCCATGCCGTTGGTGCCCTGGAAGCGCTCGGACCAGACCGCGCCCGGCATCAGGCCGGATTTCGAGGCAGCGTGCGTGAAGCCGGGGTCGCCGAAATAATTGAGCAGCACGCCTTCGCAATCGGTGAGCATGATGGCGTAGTCGGATTTCGCGATCTGCTGGAACAGGGTCGCCATCTCGCTTTTTGCCGCCTGCAGCACGGGCGCGAGCTGCTCCTGGCGCTCCAGCAATTCCTGACGCTCGACCACGTACAGTTCACCCGGCAGCGCCGGGTCGAGCTTGTATTCGTTGGAACAGCGAATCCATGATTCGGTGATGTGGCTCGGTACATGCGAATGGGTCGCCGACGATGTATGGACGACCTCGCGAATCCGAGTGCAATGACTGTGCACGCTTACCATATTGTCTCCTGACTTCGAATGTGGACCATCCCGAAGTTTCTGATTGCCCCGTTACGGGACGTCGCGCTCTGGTGGCGCATTTTTTGCTCTGGCTATTCTGTTTCTGTTTCCGTTTCAGCTTGCGGTCCTGACGGAAAACTCACCGGCGCGCCGAATCAGACCAAAACGATACCGATTACAGCGGCAAATCTTAGTTTAAACGCCAACAATGCGCAATTTGTAAATTTCAGCCGCGCCGGCAGGTTGTACTGAAGCAGAAGCACGGATGGGACAGCTGTCTCGTATTCGGGGCAACCGGGATCCGTATGAGCAGGATAAAACAAAACGGGCAGCTCTGCCGCCCGTGCCACATTAAAACTAGGAGTCATTCATGGATGTCAAGGCAGCAGTTGCGACCAAGGCGGGTGCGCCGCTCACCATCGAAACAGTGCAGCTGGGCGGCCCGCGCGCCGGCGAAGTGCTGGTCGAGATCAAGGCGTCGGGCGTATGCCATACCGATCTGTTCACGCTTTCCGGCGACGATCCGGAAGGCATCTTCCCGGCGATCCTGGGTCATGAAGGCGCAGGTATCGTCGTCGAGGTCGGCGCCGGCGTCACCACGCTCAAACCCGGCGACCATGTCATTCCCTTGTACACGCCCGAGTGCCGCAACTGCGAATACTGCCTGTCGCAGAAGACCAACCTGTGCCAGGCGATCCGCTCGACACAGGGCCGCGGCGTCATGCCAGACGGCACCAGCCGCTTCACGCATCACGGCAAGGATGTGTTCCATTACATGGGCACCTCGACCTTTGCCCAGTACACGGTGGTGCCGGAGATCGCGCTTGCCAAGATCCGGGAAGACGCACCGTTCGAGAAAGTCTGCTACATCGGCTGCGGCGTGACCACCGGCATCGGCGCCGTCATCTACACGGCCAAGGTGCAACCGGGCGATAACGTCATCGTCTTCGGTCTGGGCGGCATCGGCTTGAACGTCATCCAGGGCGCCCGCATGGCCGGCGCCAACATGATCATCGGCGTCGACATCAATCCGGCGCGCGAGGAACTGGCCAAGAAATTCGGCCTGACCCACTTCGTCAATCCGAAGGAAGTCGAAGGCGACATCGTCCCATACCTGGTCAACCTGACCAAGGGCGGCGCCGACCACACCTTCGAATGCATCGGCAACGTCAAGCTGATGCGCCAGGCGCTGGAATGCTGCCACAAGGGCTGGGGCAAGAGCACCATCATCGGCGTGGCCGGCGCGGGGCAGGAGATCGCCACCCGTCCGTTCCAGCTGGTCACCGGCCGGGTCTGGCAGGGATCGGCCTTCGGCGGCGCCCGTGGCCGCACGGATGTGCCGAAGATCGTCGACTGGTACATGGAAGGCAAGATCAACATCGACGACCTGATCACCCACGTCATGCCGATCGAAAAGATCAACCATGCCTTCGAGCTGATGCATGAAGGCACGTCG
>JANXSS010000378.1 GCA_025356535.1 Herminiimonas sp. | reverse complement strand
TGAACATGATCGGTGCGGCGACGATCGACGCTGCGACAGCCAGGAACTTCCGTGCCACTTATTTCACCAAATTCGCTTGTGGGGTCGCCGACCCTCGCTACCGGCACAAGTGCGCCGCAGCAGGAGTGCGGCAATCTGCCGCAGGATCAATGCGCCGGCAGTCTGACACCGGAGCGGCAGCGCAAACGCGCCGCACTGGCATTGCATGCAGCGCTGCGCAGCGTCTCGCCAGTGCCGCCATCGGCATTTGCCGCCGCCTCGCATGGTGTCGCGTCACAGGCAAACAGCCCGGCAGCCGGCACGATGGCAGTGGCCGATCCGTCTGCGCCGCTTTGCCTGACTGCGGCCCAGCATGCCGAATTGGCGGCGCTTTACGGCGACGCCGTCATTGCAAAGGCGCTTGCCCATGACTGCTTTGCCAACGTCGCCGCACTGCGACGCCAGCTGGCGCACGAAGCAAAAACCGAAATCACCCTGGCCGATTACGACCACATCGCCCCTTTCCTGCCTGCCGGCGACGACCGCATCGAGCAATCCGTCGTAAGCGCCGCCGGCAGCGAGCCCGGCGCCGTCGCCAGCCTGGAACGCACCAGCGTGGTCCACGCCGACGGGGCGATCAGCCAGCGAAGCATTTCACGCAATGCCCGGGGCGAGTGCATTGCGCTGAACGCAAGCGGCCGGTTCGGCGTGCCACCGGGCTGGACCGCCGAGGACAAGATGAGCCGGGGGGCCGATGGCGTGTTGAAGCTGCGCACGCGCTTCATCGGGCCGGCCGGCGAATCGGGCGTTGTCGTGCGCAGCTTCGACGGTACCACCCTGCATCTCGACAAGGCCTACAAGAGCACGCTGCCGACCCGGCTGGCCGGCGTTCCCGGCTTCGCGCGGCCGGTCGCCACCGTCAATTACATGACCGCGCGCGCCTGCCGGATTCTCGGCGTGACGGCGCAAAACCTGCAGCAGATCAAGGTCAACCGGCTGCAGCATCGTCCGACGCTGGTGCATCTCGACTGGCTCATGCGCAACAATCCCGGCAAGAGCATCGCCGAGCTGATCGACCACAGCACCTGGGCCAAGACCTACATCCGCCAGACTGCCGAAATCGTCGGCCGGCGCACCGCGCCCGGTCCGGCGATCGAACCCGAAGGCAGCCGGGCATGGCAGGCAGCGCATCCTGGCGCGCCGCGGCGCGACTGGTCCTATCTGCAGAGGGAAACCGAGCGCCTGACGTTCAAGCACCTTACCCGGCAAAAGATCGTCAAGGTCGACGACGCCACAGGATGCTGGGAAACCAGCGCAGCCATGGCGCTGGCGTGCTACAAGGCGCAGCAGTGCGAGGGCCTGTCACCCGGCGAAGCAGCCCGGCGCAGCCAGGAAATCGATGCGTTGCTGCAGGCACGGCTGGCGGCGATCGGCGCGGAAGAGAGCGGCCTGCGCAGCCGCTATGGCATGGCGCCGCAGCGGGTGCCGGCGCAGATCAACTTCGACGTGACCTACCGTACGATTGCACACGAGACCTGAGCGGAGCGCGAAGACATGCCGATGGGAATGCCGGCGGTCGGGTAAAATGCAGCGCAAACCCTACCGTCGGTGCCCCTCATGTCTTATCAAGTTCTGGCACGTAAATATCGCCCCAAAGGTTTCGATACGCTGGTGGGCCAGGAGCATGTCGTGCGCGCCTTGTCGCATGCGCTCGACAGTGGCCGTCTGCATCATGCCTATCTCTTTACCGGCACCCGCGGTGTCGGCAAGACCACGTTGTCGCGCATTCTTGCCAAGGCCTTCAATTGCCATGGCCCGGACGGCAATGGCGGCGTCACCAGCCGGCCCTGTGGCGTCTGCGACGCGTGCACGGCGATCGATGCCGGTCGCTTCGTCGATTACATCGAGATCGATGCCGCCTCCAACCGGGGCGTCGACGAGATGGCGCAGCTGCTGGAGCAGGCGGTGTATGCGCCGTCGAATGCGCGCTTCAAGGTCTACATGATCGACGAAGTCCACATGCTCACCAATCATGCCTTCAACGCCATGCTGAAGACGCTGGAAGAGCCACCCGAGTACCTGAAGTTTGTGCTGGCTACCACCGACCCGCAGAAGGTGCCGGTGAC
>JANXSS010000366.1 GCA_025356535.1 Herminiimonas sp. | reverse complement strand
AATCCGCGCCTGTGGGCGACGGAAAAGAGCAGCCGGCGCACCGACCACGAGGGCGAGATGGAGCCGAAGGCGGTGCAGATCGCCGGCGCCGATCCGCAGATGCTGGCCGACTGCGCGCGCTTCAATGTCGACCATGGCGCGCAGATCATCGACATCAACATGGGCTGTCCGGTCAAGAAGGTCTGCAACAGCTGGTGCGGCTCGGCGCTGCTGCAGGATGAAGCGCTGGTGGCGCGCATCCTCGATGCCGTGGTCGCGGCGGTGGACGTGCCGGTGACGCTGAAGTTTCGCACCGGCTGGGATCGTGCTCATAAAAACGCCACGCGCATTGCCGCCATCGCCGAATCGGCCGGGATCGCGATGCTGACCCTGCACGGCCGCACCCGCGCCGACGGCTATCGCGGCGACGCCGAATACGAAACGATCGCGGCGGTCAAGGCGCGGGTAACGATTCCGGTGGTGGCAAACGGCGACATCACCACACCGGAAAAAGCCCGGCATGTGCTTGCGCTCACCGGTGCCGACGCGGTCATGATCGGCCGCGCCGCCCAGGGCCGGCCCTGGATCTGCGGCGAGATCGCCCATTTCCTGCGTACCGGCACCCACTCGGCAGCGCCTCGCGTACTGGATGTGCGGGAACTGATGGACGGGCACTTGCGCGCCCACTACGACTTCTATGGCGAGTACCTTGGCGTGCGCACGGCGCGCAAGCATATCGGCTGGTACGTACGCGACCTGGCAGGCGGCGAAGATTTTCGCCAGCGCATGAATCTGTTGGAAGATTGCACGCTGCAACTGGCAGCCGTCGCCGATTTTTTTCAATACCAGCATAGCCTCGGCGAGCGGTTACAATACCAACCGGCCGCGCTGCAGGCAGCTGCCTGACGGGGCGCGCATGAAGGCGCGCTGCATTCAACACAAGACCTTTAACGGCGGCCATGAGCAAAGAAAGCATTCAGGATGTGGTGAAGAAAAGCCTGGAAAAATATTTCCGGGATCTCGGTGAACAGCAACCCTCGAATGTCTACGAGATGGTCGTCGTCACCGTCGAAAAACCGATTCTCGAAGCCGTCATGGCGCGCGCTGGCGGCAACCAGTCGCATGCGGCGGAAATGCTGGGCATTAATCGCAATACGTTGCGCAAGAAACTGCAGCAGCACGGGCTGATCTGAGTTGAACGACCGGGCGTGCATCGCCGGCCACCGCCGCCCCGGCCCGCAAGTCGCTCGCTCCGGCGCCCAAGGCGTCACCCTCATCCGCCACCGGCGGCAGCCCGATGCGACGGCTGCGCCGGTGGTTCTCCGCTTATTGACTACTTTGCAAACACCATCATGATCAAGCAAGCCCTCATCTCCGTCTCCGACAAAACCGGTGTCATCGACCTGGCGCGCGCGCTCGCCGCGCTTGGCGTCAATATCCTGTCGACCGGCGGCACCGCGCGCCTCTTGGCCGACAACGGCATTGCAGTGACCGAAGTGGCCGACTACACCGGCTTTCCGGAAATGCTCGACGGCCGCGTCAAGACGCTGCATCCGAAGATCCACGGCGGCATCCTGGCGCGGCGCGATTTCCCGGAACATGCGGCGGCACTCGCCGCGCATGCGATTCCTAGCATCGACATGGTGGTGGTGAACCTGTATCCGTTCGTGCAGACGGTGACGCGCGATGATTGTTCGCTGGAAGACGCCATCGAGAACATCGATATCGGCGGGCCGGCGATGCTGCGCTCGTCGGCCAAGAATCACAAGGACGTGGTGGTGCTGTGCGACCCGGCCGATTACGCGCCGGTGATCGCTGCGCTCCAGGCGCAGGGCGATGTCGACTACGCGACGCGCTTTGCCCTGGCAAAAAAAGTCTTTGCCCACACCGCGCAGTACGACGGCGCGATCACCAATTACTTCACGTCGCTGGGCGCCGATCATCAGCATGCGACACGCAGCAGCTATCCGACGACGCTGAACCTGCATTACGAAAAAGTGCAGGAAATGCGCTACGGCGAAAACCCGCATCAGTCGGCCGCTTTCTACCGCGACCTGCAGGCGCCGGCCGGTGCGCTGGCAAATTATCGCCAGTTGCAGGGCAAGGAACTGTCGTACAACAATATCGCCGATGCCGATGCGGCATGGGAATGCGTGAAAACGTTTTCGGAGACCGCCTGCGTCATCATCAAGCATGCCAATCCCTGCGGCGTGGCGGTCGGCGCCAGTGTCCTGGAAGCCTACAGCAAGGCGTTCCAGACCGATCCGACCTCGGCATTCGGCGGCATCATCGCCTTCAATCGTGAACTCGACGCGAACGCCGCCGAAGCGGTGGCAAAACAGTTCGTCGAAGTGCTGATCGCGCCGGCGTTTTCCGAAGGCGCGCTGCGCATCCTGGCGGCCAAGCAGAACGTGCGGCTGCTGGAAATCCCGCTCGGCACGGGCCTGAACCTGCACGACTTCAAGCGTGTCGGCGGCGGCCTGCTGGTGCAGGGGCCGGATGCGAAGAATGTCCAGCTGGCCGAACTGCAGGTGGTCAGCAAGAAGCAGCCGACGCCGCAGCAGCTGCAGGACATGATGTTCGCCTGGCGGGTTGCGAAATTCGTGAAGTCGAATGCGATCGTGTTCTGCGCCAACGGCATGACCATGGGCGTGGGCGCCGGCCAGATGAGCCGCATCGATTCCGCCCGCATCGCCGCCATCAAGGCGCACAATGCCGGGCTGTCGCTGGTCGGCACCGCCGTTGCGTCGGATGCTTTCTTCCCGTTTCGCGATGGCCTCGACGTGGTGGTTGAAGCCGGCGCCACCTGCGTGATCCAGCCGGGCGGCTCGATGCGCGACCAGGAAGTCATCGATGCAGCCGACGAACGTGGTGTTGTCATGATGCTCACGGGTACCCGGCATTTCCGCCATTGAGCCGACACTGCGCCGCCACTGCGCCGCCACTGCGCCGCCATTGACTGCATGCATTGATTGACGGCGCGGCCGGTTCTTCGGTAGTGTTGGCCGCATGAAAATTCTCGGCATCGACCCTGGCCTGCGCACCACCGGCTTCGGCGTCATCAGCAAGAACGGCCACAAGCTGACCTATATCGCCTCCGGCACTATCAAGACGCCGGACGCCGACCTGCCGCTGCGCCTCAAAACCATCCTGGCCGGCGTGGCCGAAGTGATCCTGACCTATGCGCCGGATTGCGCGGCGATCGAAAAAGTGTTCGTCAACGTCAATCCGCAATCGACGCTGCTGCTCGGGCAAGCCCGTGGCGCCGCCATCTGCGCGCTGGTCACCGCCGACCTGGCGGTGGCCGAATACACCGCGCTGCAGGTCAAGCAGGCCGTGGTCGGGCAGGGCAAGGCGCACAAGACCCAGGTGCAGGACATGGTGCAGCGCCTGCTGCTGTTGTCGGGCATGCCCAGCACCGACGCGGCCGATGCGCTCGGCGTGGCGATCTGTCATGCCCATAGCGGCGACATCCTGGCCACGCTCGGTGCGCTGGCGCCGGGCCTGGCGAAAAAAGGCCTGCGCATGAAGCGCGGACGGCTGATCGGCTAGGCCAGCCCGCGCAGGCCGTTCGCCTCGCGTGCGGCGACTTCGACCGGGTGCCTTCTGTATGATTGATTCACCTCTTTGCAAGGCAGTAACCAAATGATAGGTCGTCTTTCCGGAATCCTGCTTGAAAAAAATCCGCCGCAGCTGCTGGTCGACTGCAATGGCGTTGCCTACGATGTCGGCGTGTCGATGAGCACCTTCTACAACCTGCCCGGCGTGGGCGAAAAGGTGGTGCTGCTGACGCACCTGGCGGTGCGCGAGGATGCGCATCTGCTGTATGGCTTCGGCACCGCCGACGAGCGCAACGTGTTTCGCCAGTTGATCAAGATTACCGGCGTCGGCGCGCGCATTGCGCTGGCGATCCTCTCCGGCATGTCGGTGTCGGAACTGGCGCAGGCGGTCACGCTGCAGGAATCCGGTCGCCTGACCAAGATTCCCGGCATCGGCAAGAAGACGGCCGAACGGCTGCTCCTGGAACTCAAGGGCAAGCTCGGCGCCGACCTCGGCGCGGCGCCCGGCACCAGTCATTCCGACGCCGGCAACGACATCATGAATGCGCTGGTGGCGTTGGGCTACTCCGACAAGGAAGCGGTGCTGGCGATGAAGCAGGTGCCGGCCGGCGCGGGCGTGTCGGACGGCATTAAGCATGCGCTGAAATTTCTTTCGAAGTCCTAGAAGCCGTGACAGGCAGCAGCGCGGCAAGTGGCCGATACTGTCGGTTCAGCGAAACCGGGATTGCACAATGACCATCCAGACAGACAACTTTACCGAACAGCGCATCATCGCCGCCACGCCGGCTTCGGCCAATGAAGAAGCCATCGAGCGTGCACTGCGCCCCAAGCATCTCGATGAATACGTCGGCCAGGAAAAGATCCGCGGCCAGCTGGAAATCTTCATCACCGCTGCCCGCCAGCGTCACGAGGCGCTAGACCATACGCTCTTGTTCGGCCCGCCCGGCCTGGGCAAGACGACGCTGGCGCACATCATCGCGCGCGAAATGGGCGTCAACCTGCGCCAGACCTCGGGCCCGGTGCTGGAGCGCGCCGGCGACCTGGCAGCGCTGCTGACGAACCTGGAAGCCAACGACGTGCTGTTCATCGACGAGATCCACCGGCTCTCGCCCGTGGTGGAAGAGATCCTCTATCCGGCGCTGGAGGATTATCAGATCGACATCATGATCGGCGAGGGACCGGCGGCGCGCTCGGTGCGCCTGGACCTGCAGCCGTTCACTCTGGTGGGCGCGACCACCCGCGCCGGCATGCTGACCAATCCGCTGCGCGACCGCTTCGGCATCGTCGCCCGGCTCGAGTTCTACACGCCGCCGGAACTGACCCGCATCGTCACCCGCAGCGCGGCATTGCTCAATGCCCAGATCGTGCCGGACGGCGCCTTCGAGATCGCCAAGCGCAGCCGTGGTACGCCGCGCATTGCCAATCGCTTGTTGCGACGGGTACGCGATTATGCCGAGGTCAAGGGCAATGGCGAAATCACCAAGGTCATGGCCGACGCCGCACTGGCGATGCTGGATGTGGATGCGGTCGGCTTCGACCTGATGGACCGCAAGTTGCTCGAGGCGGTGCTGTTCAAGTTC
>JANXSS010000314.1 GCA_025356535.1 Herminiimonas sp. | reverse complement strand
CTCCGGCTGCGGTAACGCTCGATGAACCGCTCGTGAGCCTGAATCGCAATCGCCTTTACGCTGCGGATGCAATTTCTCATTTAGCAGAAAGGCTGCTGGCCTCCTCTGGCAGTTACTGGAATTTCTATACGAAGGAAAGTGTCGAGCAACTTCTTGTGAGCGAGACCGCATGTTGAATTTTCTTGGAATCGGCGCCCAGAAAGCAGGGACAACCTGGTTGCATGACAAGCTCTCGCAGCACCCGGCGGTCTCTTTCCCCGGTGGTAAAGAGGTCCATTTTTGGGACGCCCGGCGTTCCCTTGGTACCGACTGGTATAGCGCGCTTTTCGCTGTACCCGACGGTCGGCTACACGGCGATATCACGCCAGCCTACGGTTTTTTGAAGTTGGAGGTCATCCGCGATGTGTTCGCTGCGTACCCGAACGCGCGACTGATCTACATCGTTCGCAACCCGATTGAACGAGCATGGTCTTCGGCTAAGATGGCCGTCACACGTGCTGAAATGCTTGTGAGTGAGGCATCCGACCATTGGTTCATAGATCATTTCCGCTCTGCAGGCTCACTCGCCCGAGGTGACTACGAGGCATGTTTGAAGAACTGGCACGCGGTTTATCCTAAGGAGAGCCTGCTTGTACTCAGGTTTGAGGAGCTGGTAGAACGTCCACTTCGACTGCTTGAAAAATGCTGTCGGCATCTTGGACTTGAAAATATCTATGCCTCTGGTGAAAATGGACTGTACGATCCCGTATTCGCTTGCGAGCCAACTAACGTCAGGCAGACACTGTTACCAGTATTGCACGATCTGTATGATGACAAGATTCGCGCGTTAGCACTCTATCTTCGTGAAGATCTGTCAGCGTGGCTGAAATGACGGTAAGCGCTTCCGGTCAACCCCTCTCGAGTTCGTACGAAACGTGAAGTTCTGGACGCAGCAGATTATTCAGCGATCAACGGCATTTGCGGAGAAATCCCAGCAAGCGAAGCGCGCCAATAGGATTAAAGAAATGTTCTATTACGTGGGATGACACGATGAAGTCTTCGCTTTTGTCAGGAAGAGGAAGGTTATTTCCTGGTGTAGCAATATCGACCGGCATCGCATATCTACACATGTCAATTTCATGCTGCTTGAAGGCCGTGTCCATATCGGCGTAACAATCAACGTTCCGGGTATGCAACGCGAACGGATTATGTGCGCCACCGCCAATCTCAAGGCCGACAAGCCCGTCCAAATATTTATGAGCAAGCTTCGATTCTGGGAGCATCATTTTTTTCCTTAAATTAACATCAACACCATTTACCCAGGGCAGTCGAGAGGCGCGTGTCGGCTCAAGAAAAACTCTGCGCGATCTTTCGTTGAAAGGTTTCGAAAATTAAATATTTTGAGAAGGATAAACCCCCGCCTTCATGATAGCTAAAACAATCTTATAAGTAGGACCCATGGGATGCCGTCCTTACGCCGGGTCCTAACTTTTCTGGATAATTGAACTCGTGATCTTTCCAGCAACGCCCACTCGAACATAATGCCTATCAGTATGAAACTTTTTCGCAGTCTAGGTCCTCTTCTCCTCGCCGGATGCAGTCTCGCAAGTGCATACGCCAGGAACCCTGCCACCGAAATTTCCTGCGTAACCGGCAAAACGGTGGAGTCAACCAAAAAACTGACGAGCGCTGGCGCATGGGTCAACGTGAACGATTTCGGTGCTCGTGGAAATCCTGGCGACGACACTGCGGCATTTCAAAATGCCATCAATGCCTTGCCTGTTGCCGGCGGACGAATCGATGTTCCAGGCAACGCCTATGTGTTGAACCGATTGCTCGACTTCGGCGCCAAAAGCATCTTCTGGAACTTCGGCCCCGGGGTGACTTTCACTGGCGCCGGGACCGGGCAGAACAAATTTCCTTCAATGCACACCAACGGCGGCCAGATGGCAGCGGGTCCCTGGATTTATTCGCAGTCGCGGGTTCCTTACAAACTTGACAACGGCGGCGTGGCCGCGCTGAACGTGGAGATGATTCAGCCATCGGATGTGAACGGGCAGTCCGTTGCGCTCTACACCGGCGCGCGCGGCGCAAGTCCGGCAGGCAATGTGTGGGCGATGAATCCGTTGATACAAGCCGACAAGGCAGCAGGCGGCACGTATCAGGGTATCGAAGTCGATGCGAACAATTTTTCCACCAAGGCTCTGGTTAAAGGCATTTCGATTAATGGCGTTGGTACTGTCAACCCCCAGGTCGGGCTTGAGGTGATGCGTACGGGGACCGGCGAAGGTGCGTTGTGGAAAAACGGAATCAATATCAGAAATGCAGACGTCGGCATCAAGATTGAGCCCACGGCCTCGGTCAACAAAGGAATCGTTATCGGAAGCGCAGTCCAGCTTTCGAATACGCCGATGAGCGCTCAGCAAGGCATCAACGGCGGCGATACGATTTTGCTGCAACGCGCATCCGACATCGCACCGGTTGGCCAGGCACTTCGCATCGTGAATGCAGCCAACACTGCCACAGTTGCGCAGATCGACGTAAGCGGCAACATCAAGGCAAACCTTGTAGCCTCGTCCAATATTGTGGTTACCGCAGCTGCAATTCCAGCTCAGGCAGGGTCGCTTTCGATCGGCGCTTCTACCGTCGCTAGTGCAAAACCAGGTGACGCGGGTGCAGCGCCTGCAGAGGTATCCGCTTATCTCGTTGTATATATCGGCAAGCGCCAGTACAAGATACCGCTATACGACTAGGATCTATTGATTTGGCTTCTGCTCCCGCTCAAACTCCGCCTGCTTGCGCGTATCCGAAATCTCCACCGCGATCGCTGCGGCGGCTTCTGCCGACATGCCGGCCGTGCGACGCTCGTATTCGGCTTCGGTGATTTCATCGTCCACTTTCTGCTCCATCGACGCCGCATCCTGCTTTTCCCCGGGCAGGTCAACGCGCAGTTCTTCGATCACCATCAGCAGCGCCGCGGCCACGGGCAACGCCAGCAGCGCGCCGACGATGCCGTAGAGCGTCCCGCCAACGAGCAGTGCAAAAAACACCACCGACGACGGCAGGCGCAGCGCGCGTCCATAGACCAGCGGAATCAGGACACGGCTTTCGAACTCTTCATAGGACAACAACAGCACGAACACGATCACCGCCGTGGCCTGGCTTTGCAGCAGTGCTGCAAGAACGACCGGGATCATCGTCAGGAAGATGCCGAGGAACGGCAACACGTCCACCGCTGCGCCGAAGACGGCAAAGGCGAGCGCATTGGGTACGCCGCAAGCTGTCAGCAGGATGAACAGGAACACACCCATGGACAGACATGTGATTGCCTGGCCGCGCAGGTAACCGCCGACGATCGATTGCAGGTTGAGCAGGATGCGCGAGAGGCGCATGTGATGCGAGCGCGGCACCACGGCAAAGACCGCACCGCGCAGGCGTTCGCCGTCGATCATGATGTAGAGCGCGAGGAAAAAGGCGCCGGCACCGTAGGCCAGCACTTCCAGCACGCCCTTCGAAGCGGCAAGCACCTGCGTGCCGGACGACTTGATCAGGGTGGCATACTGGACGTTGCGCAGGCTGAGCGCGAGCGGCTTGGTGAACTCGTAGCTGGCAAGGTAGCCTGCCACGCGCTGGCGCAGCATCGGCTCCTGCTCGATCAGCCCGAGTATCTGTTCCAGCAGCGACGGTATCGTTACGGTGACAAATACCACCAGCAGCACCAGCATGCCGGCAAAGACGATGGCGATGCCGGCATTGCGGCTGACCTTCCTGCGGTGGAGCCACTGCACCGCCGGGTTCAGCGTCCCCACCATCATCAGCGCTGCGATCAGGACCAGGATCACGGGCACCAGGCGCTCGAGCGCCCAGATGGCGCCGGCAAACAGGGCTGCGCAGAGCATCGTGAACGGCGTGATTTCGATGCGCAGCGTTCGTCTGCGCGCGCTCGGGTCGATGGCGGGATTGTGCGGGCGGATGCTGAAGTGTTTTGGCTGGACGAGTTTCATGATGCGCCCCGTGGTGATTGAATTTTCAGGCGAAATTCGACTCCATCAACAGGCCCGGAAAAACAGGTTTCATGCTAGCACGTTGCATTCCACCTTTATGTGCGGCAACCGTCACGGTTGTCGCTGCGGTCCGGCATCGCGAACCCAGGGAAAAACATCAAAAAGTTGTGCTAAGCTCACTGACTGTATTCCAAATACAAATATAACCCACATATAAATGGAGACGACATGTCCTTGAATAATTCGAACCTGGTTCTTGCTGGCGCGATTTCTCTGTTGTGCACGACCGGCGCATTTGCGCAAGACAACATGAAGAAGCTGGAGAATTTCCAGAGCACCGGCGCTTCGCTGAACATGGCAACCATTCCGCAGACGGGCCCGCGTGCCGATCAATTGAAGGCCAACCTGAAGAACGTGAAGCTGCCGCCCGGCTTCAAGATCGATCTGTATGCGATCGTGCCGGATGCGCGGCACATGGCAGTCGGTCCATCGACCGGCATAGTGTTTGTCGGCACGCGCAAGACGCTGGTCTATGCCGTCACCGACCGTACCAAGAGCCGGGTGGCCGACGAGGTCAAGGTGTTCTCGCCGTCGATCACCATGAAGGTTCCGAATGGCGTCTGCTTCTCGCCCGACGGCATCCTGTACGTGGTCGAGCACAACCGCGTGATGAGCTATCCGGCAGCGGAATTCTTCTATGAAGGCCCGGACGTGGCGGCTGCCGCGACCGTGCCGCAGGGCGAATTGATCCCCGTGGAAGAAGAAAGCTTCAACCATGGCGCGCGCACCTGCCGCATCGGCCCGGATAACAAGCTCTACATCACGCTGGGCAATCCTTTCAATGTGCCTGCCAAGGAAAAACTGGCGCTCTACCGCAAGGTCGGCATGATGGGCATCATCCGCATGGACCGCGATGGCAAGAACCGCGAAGTCTATGCACAGGGCGTGCGCAATTCGGTCGGCATGGACTTCAACCCGGCCGACAAGACACTGTGGTTCACCGACAACCAGGTCGACGGCATGGGCGACGACATTCCGCCGGGCGAATTGAACCGTGCCACCAAGGCCGGCCAGAACTTCGGCTTTCCGTACTATGGCGGCGGCAAGATCCGCACCGTCGAATACAAGGCAGAGACACCGCCTGCCGACCTCGTGTTTCCGCAGGTTGAAATGGCACCCCATGCAGCCGATCTCGGGTTGTCGTTCTATCGCGGCAAGATGTTTCCGGCTAAGTATCAGAGCGGCGTATTCAGCGCCCAGCACGGATCGTGGAACCGCACCACGCCGGTCGGCGCACGGGTGATGTTTACCTCATTGAAAGCCGACGGCACCGCCAGCAAGACCGAAGTATTCGCCGATGGCTGGCTGACGGCCAACAACGAGTACCTGGGCCGCCCGGTCGACATCGCAACGCTGCCGGACGGCTCGCTGCTGGTGTCGGATGACTATGCCGGTGCGATCTATCGGATCTCCTATGCGGCCCAGTAAAACGGCCTTGCGGGCCGGCGTGCTGATTCTGGCGGTTGCCGCCGGCATGCCGGCGCTGGCGGCCGGCGAAGGCGCGCCGGCCAGGGTGGTGCCGGCAAAGGCGCCGCAGTGTTTTGCGTGCCACGGCGCCAACGGCATTGCGACCATGCCGGATGCGCCGAACCTGGCCGGCCAGAACGAAGGCTATCTGTCGAAGACCCTGCAGGAGTTTCGTTCCGGCGCACGCCAGCATGAAGTCATGAGCCTGATGGCCAAGGGGCTGTCGGACCAGGACATCAGCGCGCTGGCGGCGTATTTCTCCAAAATCGAGATCAGCGTCAAACAGTGAATCCCCTGCACGCGCGGGCCTTCTTGCCCGCGCTCCTCATTCTGGGTGCCGCTTCGGTCGGCATCCTGTCCCCGGCGGCGGCGGCGCCCGCAAACGAGGCGCACTGCCGCATGGTCGGCGCCGATGCCGGCAGGCTGGCCGTACTGCGCGACGCCGGCCGGCCGGTCGACGCGTCCGTTGCAACCGTGGCGGCCGGGCCTGGGCGACCAAATCCCGAAGCGCTGCGCGAGGCGGCGGCGCTGCTTTTTGCGCGGTTTCGCCTGATGTCGCCCGAGAATGCCGAATTCGAGTTCTATCTCGATTGCCTGGATGACGAAGCAGTCACCGCAGCGCCGGCAGGCATGCACACCGACACGGCGGCTCCCCGCTAGCACCCCGACTGGCAGGCGCCTGCCCTGCCGTTCGCAGTCCCACTGCACGTTACCCGGCAGGCACCGAAAAATTGCGCAGGAAATCCAGGAATATCTGCGCCGAAATGTCGGCATCGTCGGCCGTCATCGTCTCCAGCGGATTGTGGCTGATGCCGCCATTGCCGCAACGGGTAAACAGCATCGCCACGTCGGTGATACGCGCCAGCAGCATCGCGTCGTGGCCGGCGCCGGACGGCAGCGCGAAGACCGGGACCCCGGCGCGGCGCGTGGCCGCCCCCAGTTGCGCCATCAGCCAGGGCGCGCACGGTGCGGCGGGCGCCTTCAATATCTCGCGTACCGTCACATCGATTGCGCGCGCGGCGCAGATCGCATCGATCTCGCGCATCACGTCGGCCACGGCGGCGTCGCGCACGGCATCGATGGCGGCGCGGATGTCGAGCGAGAGCACGCAGGCGCCGGCAATCACGTTGACCGATCCGTTGGGCACCTGCAGCTGGCCGACGGTGCCGACCAGGCTGTCGCCCTGGCGACAGCGGCGTTCCACGGCAAGAATGATTTCGGCCGCAGCAACAGCCGCATCGCGCCGCATGGTCATGGGCGTCGTGCCGGCGTGGCTGGCCGTGCCGCGCAGGTCGACCTGGTAACGACAGCTGCCGGCAATCGAGGTGACGACGCCGACCGGCAGGCCGCGCGCGAGCAGCACCGGACCCTGTTCGATGTGCACCTCGACGTAACCCAGCAGCTGCGCCGGATCGCGCGCGATGGCGGCGATCGCACCGATGTCGTGACCGGCCTGCTCCAGCGCGCCGCGCAAGGTGACGCCGTCGGCATCGGCCTGTTCCAGCAGCGCCATGTCGAACAGGCCGGCCACCGCACTGCTGCCCAAAAACGTGCTCTTGAAGCGCACGCCCTCTTCCTCCGAAAAGGCGATCACCTCCAGATTGAACGGCAGGCGCTCGCCGCGCAGGTGTAGGTGGCGCACCACCGCAATGGCCAGCAGGATGCCCTCGCGGCCGTCGTACTTGCCGCCGTTGCGCACCGTGTCGTAGTGCGATCCGGTCAACAGCGTCCTGGCCCCGGCATCGTGGGACCGATAGCGGCCCACGACGTTACCGACCGCATCGACATGCACCTGCATGCCGGCCTCTTCCATCCACCTGGCCAGCTGCGCCGCCGTCTGCCGGTGCGCCGGGCCCATGAAAGCGCAGGTCAGTCCGGTCGCGTCATCGCTCCATTGCGCCAGCGCTTCGGCCCAGGCCAGGATCAGGTTGCCGAACTGCGGCGCAATGCCGAACAGTTCATTCAGGCGCAGCTCGGCGATGCGGTCGATCTGGCGCAGGCATTCGGCAAGCTCCTGGTCCGGCGGATTGCGCAGGCGCCGGGCGAAAGTGGCGATGATTGCCGCGCGGCTCAGCCCGCGGCCGTCCGGACCCCGCACCGCTAGGATGAACGGAAAACCGAAGCGCGCGTCGTAGTCGGCATTGAGTTGCACGAGACGGTCGAATTCCTCGGCGCTGCAGTGTGCCAGGCCGGCACGCGCCTGCTCGGCGCTCGATTCGGCCGTGAGGGCGCCGGCGATGGCTGCCCTGCCGGCCAGTTCGGGATGGGCGCGGATCAGGGCCAGCTGGCGTGCAGGCGCGGCCTGCGCCACGCTCTGCTGCAGGGCCAGCTTGAGGGCTGCCAGCGTGGCGAAGGGGCGTTGCGCCGCCGCGCCTTCGGCCACCCACGGCGAATGCTCGTAGACACCGGCCAGGCGTGCGACGAAGGCGGCAGCGTCGCCGCCATTGAGCTGCGCCAGCAGCGGCGGCTGCGGCGGCTGGGCGGGAAAGAGCGAGGCCTGGGAAGCGGATACGGTCATGTCGAGATTCCGGCGGATTCTGCATCGAAAGGATGGCTTGCATGCCAGTGACGCGCGATGTCGACGCGCCGCGTGATCCAGACCCTGTCGTGCGCCTGCACGTAGTCGAGAAAACGCGCCAGCGCCGCCATGCGCGCCGGACGGCCGGCGAGCCGGCAATGCAGGCCGATCGACAGCATCTTCGGGCGCGCCAGGCCGAGCGGGTCGCCCTCGGCATACAGTACGTCGAAGGCATCCTTGAGGTAATCGTAGAACTGCGTGCCAGAGTTGAATCCCTGCAGGGCGGCGAAGCGCATGTCGTTGGTGTCGAGCGTGTAGGGCACCACCAGGTGCGCCCGCGTCACGTGCGCGCCTGCCGCATCGCTCACGGCCACGCGCTGCCAGTACGGCAGGTCGTCGGCATAGGAGTCGGCGTCATACAGGAAGCCGCCATGCTCGACCACCAGGCGCCGGGTGTTGGGCGAATCGCGGCCGGTGTACCAGCCCAGCGGAGCAGTGCCGGTGAGTTCGCGGATGATTCCGACCGCTTCGGCCATGTGGGCGCGTTCGGTCGCGGCATCGATGTTCTGGTAGCTGATCCAGCGCAGGCCGTGGCAGGCGACTTCGTGGCCGAGTGCGATGAAGGCGGCGACCGCCTCCGGATTGCGCTGCAGCGCCATCGAGACGGCGAAGACCGTCAGCGGCAGGCGACGCGCCTCGAACAGGCGCAGCAGGCGCCAGAGACCGGCGCGCGAGCCGTATTCGTACATCGACTCCATGCTCATGTGGCGCATCGGAAAAGCCGTGGCGCCGACGATCTCGGAGAGAAAGGTCTCGGAGCCGGCGTCGCCATGCAGGACGTTGTTCTCGGCGCCCTCTTCGTAATTGAGGACGAACTGCAGCGCGATGCGCGCGCCATCCGGCCAGCGCGCGTGCGGCGGCCGTGCGCCGTAGCCGGTCATGTCGCGCGGATAAGGTGGGGCGGGTCGATCCATTGGGCGCCTTTATGTCGGTCGGCATCGGCAGGTGCCGCGAAACCATCCATGCCGAATATACTGCAGATTACAGGACCCGAAAATCTTCAGCGCCAGTCGGCACGGCAGGCGCCGCCACTGCAAAGGGATCAACGTGGAAGGTGCATGGATGGCCTATGGCCTCGAATGGCTCAACCTGACCGTGCGCTGGCTGCACCTGATCGTCGGCATCGCCTGGATCGGCGCCTCTTTCTATTTTGTCTGGCTCGACAACACGATCCGGCCGCCGCGCCCCGGCTCCGCGCTCGAAGCGCGGGGCGTCTCGGGAGAACTGTGGGCCGTGCATGGCGGCGGCTTCTACAATCCGCAGAAGTACCTGCTGGCGCCGCCGGAGCTGCCGCAGCAGCTCCACTGGTTCAAGTGGGAAGCGTATTCCACCTGGCTGTCCGGCTTCGCCCTGCTGGTCATCGTGTATTACGCAAACGCCTCGGCAATGCTGGTCGACCGGAGCGTGGCCGACATCGGTGCGGCGCAGGCAATCGCCATCGGCGTCGGCGCCCTGGTCGCCGCCTGGGCGGTCTACGACGGCCTGTGCCGCTCGCCCCTGTCGCGGCACCAGGGCTGGTTCGGCGCGGTGGTCTTTCTGCTCCTGACGGCGGCCGCCTACGGCCTGTCGCAAGTGCTGTCGGGTCGCGCCGCCTATATCCATGTCGGCGCGATGATCGGCACCATCATGGTCGGCAACGTGCTCATGGTGATCATCCCCGGCCAGAAGAAAATGGTCGTCGCCATGATGGCCGGCCAGGCGCCTGACCCGGTCCATGGCAGGCGCGGCAAAGAGCGCAGCGTGCACAACAATTATTTCACGCTCCCGGTGATCTTCATCATGGTGAGCAACCACTACGCCACGACCTACGCGCATCCGCAGAACTGGGCGGTGCTCACCCTGATGATGGCGGCGGGCGTCAGCATCCGGCATTTTTTCAACCGCAAGCACAAGGGTGTCTATGCGTGGCAATATCCGTTGATCGGTGCCGTCCTGCTCGCGATCGTGGGTTGGTGGACAGCCCCGCACCTCCCGCCGCTGCCGCCCGTGAAGGGCGAGGTCACCTTCAACCGTGTGCGCGCCATTATCGGCGAGCGCTGCGTGACGTGCCATTCGCCGTCGCCGACTTTTCCCGGTTACACCGCGCCGCAGGCGGGGGTGAAGCTGCATACGCCCGCCGACATCGCCCAGAACGCCCAACGCGTCTACCAGCAGGTCGTCGTCACCCGCATCATGCCGTTGGGCAACCTCACGAAAATCACTGACGAGGAACGCGCTGTCATCGCGGCCTGGGTCAAAGCCGGGGCGAAGGTTGAGTAGGGAATGTTTCCGGTTGTAGGAGCCTGCTTGCAGGCGATTCGGTGGCTGCATCGGGCGCGTGGGTCCTGTTCGCCTGTAAACAGGCTCCTACAGACCGAACGGATCCTAGAAGCTACCCCCGAGCCGTAGGCGACGGCCTGGGCTGCGGCCAATCGGAACGCGTCTCCTGACTTGTTTTGTCGTAGTGGTGGGCCTAAGGGAAAGGCCACCCCACCCATGGATTACCCCAATCGCTGGAAGATTTTCTGTGCCCTGCTCGTAAGCGGCTTGTTTCTTTTGCCGGCGCCCGCGCCGGCCAAGATGTCGGCCTGGAAGGACGGGTCGGGCGCGAGTTTCAAGGGCGAGCCGACCGAGGTGCTTGGTCCCTTCGTGGTCTTTCGCATCAGCGGTGGCGGCGGCCGGCGCGCCTTGCTGCGAACCTTTACCCCGGAGGATTGCCGGCGCATCTCGGCAGAGATCGCGGCGCTCCCGCCGCGCGCGGGCAGTTTCGCCGCGGCCAAGGGCTTCGCCACCGGCGAACTCGCCGGCAAGGT
>JANXSS010000293.1 GCA_025356535.1 Herminiimonas sp. | reverse complement strand
GTGCCGTCCTGATGCGGCGGCCGCAGCCGCACGCCTTCTGTTTCTAGAAGAAGAAGATGCCGCCGAACGAGCCGCCGTTCATGTGCGACGATGCACCGTTGAAGCCCTTCGAGCGTGTTTGTCCAAGTTCGCCGACCAGGGTGATCGATGGTGTGATCGCGAAATAGACGCCGCCGGTGAAGTTCTGGTTGGA
The DNA here is from genome assembly GCA_025356535.1 of Herminiimonas sp. Classification (GTDB taxonomy): domain Bacteria; phylum Pseudomonadota; class Gammaproteobacteria; order Burkholderiales; family Burkholderiaceae_D; genus JANXSS01. The sequence goes on along the minus strand of JANXSS010000293.1, from coordinate 2,251 downwards.
CTTCAGATTGCCGGTCAGGGCGTTCTGGTCGTTGTTCTTGCTCTGGCCATAGTTCAGGCCAAGCTTGACTTGCGGGGTCGCCTTGTAAGTCCCTTGAAGAAAGTAATTGGTCGACTTCGTATTGCCTTGATCCGCATCCGACAGAATGCCCAGGCCTTTGCCGGACTGAATGTTCCCCAAGACAGCGAACGCACCCGATGTGAACGAGCCGCCGACTTCAGCGCCGCTCATCGTGAAGTCGGACGTTGTTCCCGTGCCGTCAAATTTCTGGGTCTTCGCGCCGACCCAGCCCTTGAAGCCGTCTTGTCCGAAGCTCACCTGAGCCTGGAACTGTGGTGTCGATCCCGATGTGAACGGGGCTGCATCGACCGGGCTGACCAATGCTGCGCTAACCGATACGCCGTTCGTGGCTGGCGACGTATAGGCGACCTGACCATAGGTGCCGAGGTAGCTGTAGCCCGCGCCAATATGGCCGAGCGTGACGCGACCCTGCTGGGTTGCGCGATTTGGCGAGCCAGCGCCCAGCAATGTCATGTCGCCGAGAATGGCGCTTGAACCGAAAATGCCGTAGTCGCGGCCAAGCTTGACAGTGCCCATCGAGCCATTGCCGAACGTGAAGAATCCTTGACGAACGTCGACGGCGCTGTTCGCACCGATTGCGCTGTCGGTCGATGTGGCAGTCATGATGCCAATCGTGCCGCCAACATCGTAGTCGCCTTGCTTCGATTTGACGCTGGTGATCAGGCCGCTCGGCAACAGGCCGTTACCGATCGTCGTGCGGTTGCCTTTGCCGCCGCAACCCAGGCCCTTGTCTGCCAGCGCGAGACCGCCGACGGCAGCACCCGAGCAAGACACTTGCGTGTAGTAAGCGTTGACGATGCCACCGACGGACACCGTCCAGTCGCCGGCCTTGATATCAACCGCATATGCCGCAGTGCTTCCCATTAGAGCAATGCTCGATGCCAGGATTATCTTTTTCATGTCTGTCTCCGTTTTTTGTAATTACTGATAGCGCCATTTAAAATTGGTGGCGTTGGCGTTTTGCAAAATACATGCCGGTTGATTCGCCCGGCGCAATCCGGCTGTACCAACCGCCGGCCTGCGCCTGTCGCGGCGCCACGCAATTGCCTCGGTGTCCCCGCTGCAAAAACCGCCCGCCCGGGGCAACCATGGCACCTGGCTTCCTGCCAGCGTCCCGGTTGGAAGGGGGCCGCCGTGTGCGTTTGCCGTTTTGCAGGAGGCAAAAGCCGTTGCTGCGGATGCGTCGTCCGGTCGCAAACGGATCGCTGGCACGACGGCTCGGCTGTGAACATACGGATCACTATGCGACACGGGTGCGCTCTTTTTGAACAGGTCCGAACTGGCCGGTCAACACCTGTCCTGGCAAGTCGTGGCGCGCAGCGCTGCCCGGCAGGCGCAGCAAGCGTGCAGCGCACAGGCGCAAACTGCTGTTTTTACGGTTCACAAGGACGTGTGCGGAGTGCTACCATTTCCGTACCTCTCTCGCTTCGACGGTCTAAGTTTTAAAAGGCCGGTGAACTTGACCGCAGTCAAGGATATTAAAAAACGCATCTCGCACAATCTGATCGAACACAGAGCGTTGGCGTTCTTGCCATGTGGAGTTGCAGGCGCCGGCTTGAATCACTGAAATTTTTAAAAGAAAACGCCTCAAGGCGTTCATTTCACACTTAGGAGACATCAACATGACGCAAGCAACACTCGACGCACCGGTTCTGCGGCCGTCGTCATATCGCTGGATACAGCTCATCATGGGCATCGTCTGCATGGCGATGATCGCCAACCTGCAGTACGGCTGGACCTTGTTCGTCAATCCGATCGCCGATAAATACGGTTGGTCGAAGGCGGCAATCCAGGTTGCCTTCACGATCTTCATCCTGACCGAAACCTGGCTGGTGCCGATCGAAGGCTGGGCGGTCGACAAGTGGGGTCCGCGTCCGGTCATCCTGTTCGGTGGCGTGCTGTGCGGTCTCGGCTGGATCATGAATTCATATGCCTCGACGCTCACCGTGCTCTATATCGCCGCAGCCGTCAGCGGCATCGGCGCCGGCGCCGTGTATGGCACCTGCGTCGGGTCGGCACTCAAATGGTTTCCGGATCGCCGGGGCCTTGCCGCCGGTCTTACGGCTGCAGGTTTCGGCGCCGGTTCTGCCGCGACCATCATTCCGATTTCGATGATGATCAAGAACAGCGGCTACGAACAGACCTTCCTCTACTTCGGCATCGGCCAAGG
>JANXSS010000224.1 GCA_025356535.1 Herminiimonas sp. | reverse complement strand
GGATTGATGACGCCATACAGCACGTCGACGATCAGGTTGACCAGGATGATGATGGTGGCCGACAGCAGGATACCGCCCTGCACCACCGGGTAGTCACGCCGATGGATCGCTTCCACCAGCCATTTGCCGATGCCGGGCCAGGAAAAGATGGTCTCGGTCAGGATCGCGCCTGCCAGGAGCGTGCCGACCTGCAGGCCGATGACGGTTACGACCGGAATCAGTGCATTGCGAAAGGCGTGGATGCCGACCACCCGCAGGCGCGACAGGCCCTTGGCCCGCGCCGTGCGCACGTAATCCTCGCGCAGCACTTCCAGCATCGACGAGCGCGTCATGCGGGCAATGACTGCCAACGGGATCGTGCCGAGCGCAATCGACGGCAGGATCAGGTGCGAGAGCGCCGAGCGGAAGGCGCCGGGCTCGCCGGCGATCAGGCTGTCGACCAGCATGAAGCCGGTCACCGGCGGCAGGTCGTAGAGGATGTCGATGCGCCCTGATACCGGCGTCCAGCCGAGCGTGACGGAAAACAGCAGGATCAGCAGCAGCGCCCACCAGAAGATCGGCATCGAGTAACCGGTCAGCGAGACGCCCATCACCGAATAATCGAGGAAGGTGTTGCGCTTCAAGGCCGCCAGCATGCCGGCCGGCAGGCCCAGCACCAGCGCGAGCAGGATGGCGCAAAAGCCCAGTTCCAGCGTGGCCGGAAACAGGGTGGCGAATTCACGCAGCACCGGCTCATGCGTGGTGATCGAGTTGCCGAGCTGGCCGCGCAGCACATTGCCGAGATAATCGAAATACTGCACGTAGAGCGGACGGTCCAGGCCGAACTCGTGCAAGAGGCGGGCGTAGCGCACCGGGTCCATGCCGCGCTCGCCCGACATCGCCTCCACCGCATCGCCCGGTATCAGGTGGATCAGCGAAAAAACCAGCAGCGTAATGCCAAGGAACGTCGGAATGATGAGACCGATCCGGCGCAGGAGAAAAACGAACATCGGCAGCTGCCCTACTTTGCGAGGTCGACCTTGTTGAAATTATGATGGCCGACCGCATCCATCCTGAAGCCGATCACTTCCTTGCGCACCGGCGTGAAGCGCACCGAATGAGCCAGGTTCAGGAACGGCGCTTCTTCATGCGCGATCTCCTGCGCCTTTTCATAGAACCTGGCGCGCTCGGCCTGCTTCGGCGTCACCTTTGCCTTGTTGACCAGATCCTCGAAATCCTTGTTGCACCAGCGTGCGGTGTTGCCGCCGCCCTTGACCGCTTCGCAGGACAGCAGCGGCACGAAGAAATTGTCCGGGTCGCCATTGTCGCCGGTCCAGCCGAACATCATCGCGCTCTGCTCGCCGGTCTTGCTGCGCTTACGGTATTCGCCCCATTCGTAGGTGACCAGGCGCGCCTTGACGCCGATCTTTTCCCAGTCGGCCTGGATCAGTTCGGCCATGCGCTTGCCATCCGGATTGTAGGGCCGCGTGACCGGCAGGTACCACAGGTCGATCTCGACGCCCTTGGCGTATCCGGCCTTTGCCATCAGCGCCTTTGCCGCCGCCACATCGTAGGGATAATCCTTGATGCGGTCGTTGTAACCCCACATCAGCGGCGGGATCAGGTTCTTGGCCGACTGGCCGGCGCCCTGGTAGACCGTCTTTAAAATCGTCTGCTTGTCGACCGCCATCGACAGCGCCTGGCGCACCAGCTTGCTGTCGAACGGTTTCTTCTCGACGTTGAAGGCGATGTAGCCGACGTTCAAGCCCTCTTTCGTCAGCATCGTGATGTTCTTGTCGGCCTTCATCGCGGCGATGTCCGCCGGTTTCGGAAACGCCATCACGTGACACTCGCCGGCTTTCAGTTTCGCATAACGCACCGACGCATCCGGCGTGATCGCATAGACCAGGTTGTCGATCTTCGGGCGGCCGTCCCAGTGCGCGTCGAAAGCCTTGTAGCGGATGACTGCATCCTTCTGGTACGACACGAACTGGAACGGGCCGGTGCCGATCGGCTCGCGGTCGACGATGTCGGCGGTGTTGGCCGCCTTCATGCGCTCGGCATATTCGGCCGACAAAATCGAGGCGAAGTCCATGGCCAGGTTCGCCAGGAATGGCGCCTCCGGATGCTTGAGCTTGAAGCGCACCGTCATGTCGTCGACTTTTTCGAGCCTGTCGACGATCTTGTCGAGCCCCATGTCCTCGTAGTAGGCAAAGGTCTGGCCGACCGCCGTGCTGTGGAACGGATGCTTCGGGTCGGCCATGCGGTTGTAGGAAAACAGGATGTCGTCCGCATTCATGTCGCGCGTCGGCTTGAACTTTGCGCTGGAATGGAACTTCACGCCCGGGCGCAGCTTGAAGGTGTAGGTCAGGCCGTCGGCCGAGACCTCCCAGGACTGCGCCAGGCCGGGCACGATGCTGGTGCTGCCGAGCTCGAACTCGACGAGCCGGTTATACATCGGCACGCTCGATGCGTCGGCCGTGGTGCCGGTGGTAAAGAGCTGGGGGTTGAATCCTTCCGGGCTGCCCTCGGAGCAGAACACCAGGGTTTTTGCCGCCATTGCCGCCTCGGCATGGGCGCCGGCCAGCACGATCATTGCGGCGGCGAGTGTGTTGCGATGCTTGCTCATGGGTTTCTCCGGATGCGCTTGTGTGCTGGCGCTGCTTCGGTTCCCCTGCGCGCCGCCGTCCTGTTCTTCGTCGTTGTCGGTACTGCCCGCGCTGCAGCGCTCGAATGCGCGTTGCGAAACGACCGCGAAATTTACCATGCCGCGCCGTGGCCGGTGAAAATTTCCACCGACCCGGCAGGCGCCGTGCTGCCCGCCGGTGGCAGTACCGCATGCTGCATGCCGGTGCCGACACAGGCGCGCCGACACAATGATCGAAAATGCCATAAACTCTTCGCTCTTTCGCGCACCAGGCGCCGCAGCGCAGGCGCTGTGCGCCATTGCCATTGCCTTCCACTTCATTCTGAGGAAACAACCATGACATCCAGCATGATCGACATCGCCAGCAACGACGGACAATCCTTCCAGGGCTATCTGGCGTTGCCGCCGACCGGCACTGGTCCGGGCATCGTCCTGATCCAGGAAATCTTCGGCGTCAACAGCCATATCCGCGCCGTCGCCGATCAATATGCGCTCGATGGCTATGTCGTGCTCGCACCGGACCTGTTCTGGCGTCAGCAGCGCGGCGTCAACCTCGGCTACACCGAAGCCGACTTCGGCAGCGCCATGGGCTTCATGCAGAAGATGGACTTCGGCCTGGCTGTTGAGGACCTCACCGCGACCGTGGCGGCGCTGCGCGCCCGCGCCGAATGCACCGGCCGCGTCGCGTCCCTCGGCTACTGCATGGGCGGCCTGCTGTCGTATCTGTCGGCGGCCAGCGCCGGCGTCGATGCAGCCGTCTGCTACTACCCGGGCTCGATCGAGAACAGGCTGGACCAGGCCGACAAGGTGCGCTGCCCGATCCTGATCCATTTCGCCGAAAAGGACCATTACATTTCTGCTGCCGCGGTCAAGGCGGTGCAGGAAAAATTTGCCGACGCAAAGAACGCGGTGATCGAAGTCTATCCGGGCGTCGATCACGGCTTCAATTGCTGGGAGCGTCCTTCCTACAACCAGAAAACCTCCTCGCTGGCGCACGGCCTGTCGCTGTCGTTCCTGGCAAAAGCCTACTGAAACGATTGCGACAACCGACCATGACTTCACTTTCCCACACTCTCGCGCCGGCCATGCGTGCCGTCGCGCCGGCGCGCGCCAGTTCCCTGCTTGCACCCTTCGCGCTTGGCAAGCTGACGCTGCCCAACCGGATCATGGTCTCGCCGATGTGCCAGTATTCTGCCGTCGATGGCAACGCGGTTGCATGGCATGTGGTCCATCTCGGCGCCCTGGCCATCTCCGGCGCCGGTCTGCTGTGCCTGGAAGCCACGGCAGTCTGTGCCCAGGGACGCATCACCCACGGCGACCTGGGTCTGTATGACGATGCAAACGAGGCGGCGCTGCGCCATGTCGTCGCCAGCCTGCGCGCGGTGTCGGCCATACCGCTGGCGATCCAGCTCGCCCATGCCGGCCGCAAGGCGTCGAGCCAGGCGCCCTGGGAGGGTGGCCAGCTGATCGATCCGGCCGACGGCGGCTGGCAGACCGAGGCGCCTTCCGCCCTGCCGCAAAAGCCGGGCGAAGCCGCGCCGCGGGCCATGACGGTCGCCGACATCGAACGCGTAATCGGCGAATTCGCCACGGCGGCCACCCGTGCCCGCCGGCTCGGGTTCGACGTCATCGAACTGCACATGGCGCATGGCTACCTGCTGCATCAATTTCTCTCGCCGGTTTCGAACCATCGCACCGACGCCTATGGCGGCTCCCTCGAAAACCGCATGCGCCTGCCGCTGGCCGTGCTGGCGGCGGTGCAGGCGGCAGCCGGCCCGGATGTCGTGGTCGGCGCACGCCTGTCGGCGGCCGACTGGGTCGAGGGCGGCTGGGACATCGCGGAAAGCATCCTGCTCTGCCAGGCGCTGGAAGCCGCCGGCTGCGCCTTCATCGATGTCTCCAGCGGCGGCATTTCGCCTGCGCAGAAGATACCGACCGGGCCCGGCTACCAGGTGCATCTGGCAGCGCAGATCAAGGCGGCGGTGACGATGCCTGTCATCACCGTCGGCCTGATCACCGACCCGGCACATGCGCAGGCGATTCTCGACGAAGGCCAGGCCGACATGGTGGCGCTGGCGCGCGGTTTCCTGAACGATCCGCGCTGGCCCTGGCGCGCGGCGGCGCAACTCGGCGGCACGGTGCAGGCGCCGCAACAGTTCTGGCGCTGCCTGCCGCATGGTTCGCCGCCGATCTTTGGCGAGATCAAGATCGGCCAGCGATAGCCTGATTCCCGCAATGGCTGGACGAAATAAAAAAAGCCGCTCGATCGAGCGGCTTTTTTGCCATGCGCCAATCAGCGCAGGTTGGGATTGTTCGGCCGCGCATCGCGATTGTTCGGTACGCCGTCACCGTCCCGGTCGCGGTCGCGTCGATTCGGCACACCATCATGGTCGCGGTCGCGCCCGTTGTTGTTGCCGTTGCCGTAGCCGTTGCGTTCGCCACGTGCCCAGCGGCCCTGCTGCATCGCCCAGCGGCCATCGCGTTGCGTCCACATCGGTGCCTGGTAGGCATAACCGGGACGATCGCGCAGCCAGGAGCCGCCGACCCAGACGTGCTGCTGACGGCGCCACTCCCAGTGGCCAGGGCTCCATACGTAACCGCGGCGTGCCGCCGGCATCATTTCATAGCGCGGCGGCGGTGGGGCAACACGTACGACGATGTCGGCTGCTGCATGCGGCGCAACGCCGCCCAGCGACGACATCAGCAATGCGGTGATCAAGGTGCGCTTCAACATGGCATCTCCTTTTTGAAAACGATTCGAGTCGTCCGATGTACGCCGCATTACCAAAAAACTATGTACGTTGTTGCGCTTTAAGATTTCCTCTCGAACTCTTTATGAGCAGCACTCTCACTCCGTCCGGCGACGCATCGCCCGCTGCAACACCTCGCGCGTGGCCTCCACCGTTTCGGCCAGCAGTTGCGAATCGACCGGATGCACCGGTGTGCCGGCCGGCTCCGGCAGGTCGCTCGGGATGCTTTCGATGACGTGACCGTCGTGCCGGGTCAGGTAGGATTGCAGATCGCTGCTCGATGCAAGCCGCATCAGGACCGCGCCATGTGCCTGGCTGTTGAGCCAGAGCTGCAGATCCGGGTCGAACGGGTCCGAGAGCACGCCGACGAGCGTGCCATCTGCCTCGCGCATGAGAAGGCATCCCCAGCGCCGTGCCAGCGGCAGGCGCAGCAGGTCGAAGGCCGGCACCAGGGCATGCAGGCCGGCCATCGTGACTGCGCCCATGCCGAACAGTTTTGCCAGTTGCAGCACGAGATCCTCGGCGCTGCCGTTATTTAACTGCTCGAGTTCGGCAATGATGGAGCGCCCGGTCTGGCGTGCCAGATTGCGGGCCCGTCGCAAATGCGCCTGATCGATGACGAAGGGCTTGCTGGGTGGCAGCGGCGTCATGGCGATTTGTCCGTCGTGTGATCCGTCGGCGGCAGGCAGGTGGCGGGCAATGACATGGTAATGCCGTCATCGGACGGCATGCCGGTATGTGATTTCACTTTGTCCATGGGGCTCTTTCGAAAGGCCGCGTCGGCAGGCCATTGCGTGGTTCGGTGAACGCTCATCGTGGTCATGCTTCAAAGAAATATTATATGCCGTAATGATGCGCTCGAATGAGCGCTGGTCGACGCATGCCCTGCAAATCTTTGGCAAAACGGGTATTTTTGTAAAACATCGGCGCTTCCCGGGCAGCTGACCGCCCTGTCGGTTTCGTGATGGGCGACTATCATGTGGCCGATGATGCAACTACATGGAATCGACTTCACTTCTGCACCGCGCCGCGGCAAAGCGATCACGATTGCCAGTGGCGTACCGGGCAAGGCTGGTTTCACACTGCAATCGCTTACCTCCCTGCACGATTTCAGTGGCTTCGAGACCTGGCTGGGCCGGCCGGGACCCTGGCTGGGCGTTTTCGACATGCCGTTTTCGCTGCCGCGCGAACTGGTCGAAACCCTCGGCTGGCCGACCGACTGGGCGCTGCTGATGGACCACTTCCAGAGCCTGGCGCGCGCGGACGTGCGCCTGACGTTCGAGGCATTCTGCGACGCGCGTGCAGTGGGCAACAAGTTCGCGCACCGGGCAACCGACGGTCCGGCCGGCTCGTCTTCCTCGATGAAATGGGTCAACCCGCCGGTGGCCTACATGCTGCACGCGGGTGTGCCGCGCCTGCGCGAGGCCGGCGTCACGCTCTATGGAATGCATCCGGGCGACCCCGCGCGGATCGCGCTGGAAGGCTACCCTGGCCTGGTGGCGCGATCGATTTCGCGCGCATCGTACAAGAACGACGAGCGGCGCAAGCAAACCGATGCCCGGCGCGCGGTCAGGCAGGCGATGCTCGAGGCCTTGCAGAACGGCGAGCATTGCCTGGGCCTGCGTCTGGACGCCGGCGCCCATCGGCAGGCATTGATCGACGATGGCAGTGGCGACCTGCTCGACGCGGTGTTCTGCGCCATGCTCGCCGCCTGGGCCTGGCAGCGGCGCGACGCGCAATACGGCCTGCCCGCGTTCGATGCGCTCGAAGGCTGGATCGTCGGCGCCTGAGCCGTGGCCGACGGTCCTGTCAGGCGGCGCTGCCCGCGGCCTGCGCCCGGGCGGCGGCATAGGCGGCAAAATAATCGAGGCTGGCCGGATTGCTCATGGCGTCGCGGTTGGCGACTTTTTCCAGCGGCGCGCCCAGCAGCAGGTTCTTGACCGGCAGCTCCATCTTCTTGCCGCTGAGGGTGCGCGGAATTTCCGTCACCGCCAGGATGGCGTTGGGCACGTGCCGCGCCGACAGCAGGCGCCGGATGGCGTCGTTGATGCGCGCCGTCAGGGCGTCGTCGAGCTGCATCCCGGGGCGCAGCACGACGAACAGCGGCATGAAGGATTCGCGCCCGAGATATTCGAGGTCGACCACCAGGCTGTCGAGAATTTCCGGCAGCTCTTCGACCACCCGGTAGATTTCGCTGGTGCCCATGCGGATGCCGTGCCGGTTGATGGTGGTGTCGGAGCGGCCGTAGATGACGGCGCCGCCGCGCGGCGTGATGCGCAGCCAGTCGCCGTGGCGCCACCAGCCGGGATAGTGATCGAAATAGCTCTCGAAGTAGCGCTTGCCGCCGGTGTCGTTCCAGAAGTACAGCGGCATCGACGGCATCGGCTGCGTCACCACCAGTTCACCGACCGCGTCGGTGAGCGGCTTGCCGGCGTCGTCCATCGCATACACCGACACACCCAGGCAGCGGCACTGCATCTCGCCCGCATACAGCGGCAGGATCGGGCAGGCGCCGACGAAGGAGGCGGCAACGTCGGTGCCGCCGCTGATTGCCGCCAGCATCAGGTCGGCGCCGACTTCGCGGTAGATCCAGTCATAGGCCTCGATTGCCAGCGGCGAGCCTGTGGCGCCGACCGAGCGCAGGCGGTGCAGGTCGGCGATGCGCGCCGGCGCGATCCCGGCCTTCATGCAACTGGCATGGAAAGCCGAGCCGGCGCCGAAGAACGTCA
>JANXSS010000203.1 GCA_025356535.1 Herminiimonas sp. | reverse complement strand
GCCGAAGCCGCCGCCCATGCGCCTGCATTCGACCTGCACTTCATTGGCGTGCAGGTGCAGCGCATGCGCGATGAGGTGCTGCATTTCGCTCGGATGCTGGGTCGAGCAATAGACGTGCATCGCGCCGCCCTCTTTGGGGATCGCGTAGCTGATCTGGCCTTCCAGATAAAACTGCTCCTGACCGCCGACGTCGAGCTGTGCCTTCAGGCGATGCGGCGCCCTGGCGATGGCCGCCCGCACGTCGATTTCACTGCCGCCGCTGACGCTGCTGCGCACCAGGTGCAGTGGCTGCAGCACGTACGAGCCCCTGGCATGGGCCTCCTGCGGCGTCAGCACCGGCGGACTGGGCTCGATGCTCAGCACCTCCTTGGCCCTGGCAGCGGCACGACGCGCTGCATCGCGTGTTTCGGCAATCACCGCGAACACCGGCTGACCAAGGTAGCGGATCTCGCCCCACGACGAGCCATCGTCATGCGGCTCGATGGCGCACAGGATCGGGTCGTCGTGAATGATCGAGCCGCAATCGTTGGTGCCCGGAATGTCGGCCGCCGACAGCACCGCGACCACGCCCGGCATGGCGCGGATCGTCTCCAGCCGCATGGCGGTCAGGCGACCGCTGGCAATGGGCGACAGGCCCAGTGCGCAGTGCAGCGTTCCAGCCAGTTCGGGAATGTCGTCGATGTAGGTTGCTTCGCCCGCGACATGCAGCGCAGCCGATTCGTGCGGCCGGCTGATGCCGACGCGCGCGCCCTGCTCCTGCGCCGCGGCTTCGGCACGCACGTCGATGCGCGCCGCCGTATTCGTCAGGTAGCCGAAGAAGGTTTCAGCCGATTCCAGCACCTGTGGGTCGATGGGTTTGTTCATGTCAATGCCCAGCTGTGTCGGCGGCAGCGGCGGTCGCGCCTGTCATGGCCGTGGTGGTGACGAGGTGCGGCATGACGCTGAAGACGCTGGTCGCGGCAGGCGGCAACGGATCGACGGCGCGCGTTTCCAGCCACAGACGTTGCAGCAGGTTCTGCGCCACCTGCAACCGGTAGGCAGCACTGGCACGCATGTCCGACAGCGGCTTGAAATCTTCGGCCAGTCCAGCCTGGGCACGCCTGACTGCCGCTTGCGTCCACGGCTGGCCGACCAGCGCGGCCTCTGCCCGCGCAGCACGTTTGACCACCGCCGCCATGCCGCCGAAAGCCAGCCGAATTTCCTGCACGACATCGCCCTGCGCACCGCCCAGTTCAACTGCAAAACCTGCACACAGCGCCGAGATGTCGCAGTCGAACCGCTTGCTGATCTTGTAGACGCGCACCTGGCGCTTCAAGGCGGCCAGTGGAACCACCAGGCCCTGCACGAACTCGCCGGACTCCAGCCGGTTCTTCATGTAGTCGAGGTAGAAATCGGACAACGGCATGCGGCGCACGCGCTCGCCCTTGCGCAGTTCGATGTCGGCATCGAGCGCCATCAGCACCGGCGGCGAATCGCCAATCGGCGAGCCATTGGCGACGTTGCCGCCCATGGTGCCGGCGTTGCGAATCGGCGGCGAGGCAAAGCGCAGCCAGACATCGGTCAGGCCGGGGACGTAACGTGCCAGCGCGCCGTACGCCGTCTCCAGCGAGGCACCCGCGCCGATGTAAAGCGCATCGCCGCGCGTCTCGATCACTTTCAGTTCAGCCACGTCGCCGAGGTAGAGGATGTCGCCCAGGTCGCGAAACTGCTTGTTGACCCACAGGCCGATGTCGGTCGCGCCGGCCAGCAGTTGCGCATTCGGGTACTGCTCACGCAACCGGGCCAGTTCGTCCAGTGTGCCGGGTGCGTGGTAACGGTCGATGCGTGCGGTGGGATGGGCTGCCGCGTACATGAAAGTGCCGTCCTGCTGCAGGCTGGTCAGCGCGGCGATGGCCGGGGCGGTGTCGAGCCGCACCGTTGGCAGGTCGAACATGCGCTGGCCGGCGTCGAGGATGGGCCGGTAGCCGGTGCAGCGGCACAGGTTGCCCGACAGTTCGTCGGCCAGTTGCTGCCGCGTG
>JANXSS010000196.1 GCA_025356535.1 Herminiimonas sp. | reverse complement strand
TGATGATCGCGCTGTGCCGCGCCGTCAACATTCCGGCGCGCTTCGTTTCGGGCATCGATTACGGCGCCGATCCGGCGATGGGGCCGACGGATTTTCATGCCTACGTGGAAGTCATGCTGAGCGGCCGCTGGTACCTGTTTGATCCGAGCGGCGTATCGCCGCCGATGGGGTTACTGCGCCTTGGTACCGGCCGTGATGCAGCAGACGCTTCGTTTGCCACCGTGTTCGGTGCCGTTGCATCGGCTGCGCCGGTCATTGCGATCGAAGCAATCGTCGATGAGGCGCAAGACATGCTGCTGCCGCGTCATCGCACTGAAGTGCTGTCGACGCACGGCGAAGTTATGCTTTGAGCGGCTGCCATCGCCCGGGCGTCTCCAAGCGGTATCCTTGACCGGGCAACCAGCGGTCGATCATCTAGACACTTCCGGAGCCGCCGTCGGGCGATTTTCGGCGCCGGGCCGGGTGTAGCAAAACCCTTAGCGCCACCTCGATTGCGATCACGTTATTTTTCAAGAATAAGGCGGCATCGCCGGTGCTGAGGATTTCCTGCAGGCGAATGCCAATCTCGACGGTCTGTTCGCTGACCTGGTCATGGCGCATCGAAGCGTGGCTGCCATATCCGTGCTCGGTAGGCGGATCGTTCTCAAGCGCAATCTGATGCTTCACGGACGCCTTTCGGGATGCTGTTGCAGGGCGCGTCGATGTTGCTGCAAGCATTCGCAGCCTGACCAACGCCTTTCTGGAAGATTATCCCGGTGCGATTGCGTCCAGGCACCGGGCTACATCAAATATCATGCGGCAAAATATCGACGAGGCATGCGACCCGACATGTCGCCATGATGCATTACAGCTTGCCCGTACCAGTTGTTAATTATTGTGAATTCGCGCCGAATCGCTTGTGCGTGGCGCAAACTGAAGCCTGTTCGATTCGTTGTCCGAAAGACGCTGGATTGGTCGGCAGGGCAGTGGAGGCGGCCGAATGCATTGATGCGCGTGACACAGGTTGGCGTTGCATCAACACAGCAAATTCCATCGGCCTCAAAGTGGAGTGTTGACTCAAGGGGAAATACGAATGCACCAGCAAAATAACTACGACGAAATCAATACCTTCCGCAGTGTCTCGGCCCGTCGTCTCGATTGGGTGAAGGCAAAAGTAGTCGAAGAAGGCATTTCCTTGCAAAGTGTCCACGGTACCGATTTCGCAGCCGCTTACCTGAAATCCGCAAAGATCGATCTCGATGTGGCGGTTCGGGTTCTGGCGCATCCGCAAGAACGCCGGCATTACGCAGTGCAGTAAACGTGGCGCTCGTTTTGAGGCGGTCCGCAAAAGTCGTTTCGAAATGACGCATGGCAAGTGTAAGAAAACGTCAGCATTGTTAAATATTGTAATGAGGCAACATTTTTGTTCGTAACCGTGTCATGATCCAGGTTCTGACATTGCACTGGAGCAACTTGTATGTTTGACGAGCTACGTTGGTTGTTGGGTCTGAATCTGGTCATTTCAATATGGCTCGGGATGTTTGCGGACTCCTGGAAAGGGCGACGCATGTATGTTTGGATGGCAATCGGCCTCGTCACCTCGGTCGCAGGTCTGGTTGCACTCGCATTCCTGCCAAAGATCCAGGCCGACGGCAGCAATGCACGGGCCAAGGCGCCTGCCCGCTACAATCCGAACAACACGACCGATTCGTACGGCCACTGAAAACGTCTGTTGACAGGGCGCCTGCCCTGGCAGACGGCCAGTGCAACGCTGGCAATGCAGTGGTGCCGGTTCGGTGCGTCTTGCGACACCTTTCGGGCGCCGCGCACCACGTCGATCCCGCAGAGCGACGACAGTCAGGCAACAGGCAAGAAAAATTGTTTCTGCATCACACTCCACGGACCGGTCGTCGAACTACACTAGTCATGGTTTGACGTTTCGAGCCCGGCGCAGCTTCCTGTTGCGGCCGGCGCGTCAATTTCCTACGGGCGTCACCCATGTCGACATCGTTCAGTCCTGAGCAAGCGCTTGGTTACATGCACCAGCTTTTGCGGGCGATGCATCAGATTTCCGGCTCCGATCTTTTCATTTCCGCTGATTTTCCGCCAACCGTCAAGGCCGACGGGGGCATGCGGGCATTGACGCAGCAGCGCCTGACCGGCGAACTGACACGCGTGCTGGCCGACAGCCTGATGAATCCGAAGCAGCGCGCCGAGTTCGCCACCGAGATGGAATGCAATTTTGCGATTGCGCTGCCGGAGGTCTGCCGCTTCCGCGTCAATGTCTTCGTTCAGCGGCAACAGGTCGGCATGGTGATTCGCACGATTGCCTCGGAAATACCCACGTTCGACAAGCTGCAATTGCCCGAGATATTGAAAGACGTGGTCATGACCAAGCGCGGCCTGGTGCTGGTCGTCGGCGGCACCGGGTCCGGCAAGTCCACCACGCTCGCGGCAATGATCGACCATCGCAACAGCGCAGCGCCCGGTCACATCATCACGGTCGAAGACCCGATCGAGTACGTCCATCGCAACAAGCAGTGCCTGGTGACGCACCGCGAAGTCGGTGTCGACACGCTGTCCTGGCATGGCGCGTTGAAAAACACCCTGCGCCAGGCGCCGGACGTGATCCTGATCGGCGAAATCCGCGACGTGGAGACCATGGAGCATGCGATCGCCTTCGCCGAGACCGGTCATCTGTGCCTAGGTACGCTGCATGCCAACAATGCCAACCAGACGATGGACCGGATCATCAATTTCTTTCCGGAGGAGCGGCGCAACCAGTTGCTCATGGACCTGTCGTCGAACTTGCGGGCAATCGTCTCCCAGCGCCTGGTGCGCACGGAGAATGGCGCAGGCCGCAAGGCGGCGATTGAAATCCTGCTCAACACGCCGACCATCGCCGAAATGATCTTCAAGGGCAGTTTTCACTTCATCAAGGAAATCATGGCGAAGTCGCGCGAGCTCGGCATGTGCACCTTTGACCAGGCGCTCTTCGATCTGTATGACAACGGCCACGTCAGTTACGAAGAAGCGATGCGCAATGCGGATTCCGCAAATGAACTGCGCCTCAATATCAAGCTCAAGGGAAAGCGCGGCCAGCCCGACGACGCCGGCAACCGTGTCAGTCTCAGCCTTGACAAGGACGAGGCAGAGACGGACGAGGCCAAGTAGCCGATGGGTGCAAAACACGCCGCACGATGCTCTGGTACCATGGGTCGGACCCGAAAGCCAGGCACCACTTCAGTTGCCAGCAACATCCCAACGCGCTGCGCAATGCCCCACGTCGCGTCTGGCCTTGTCGTTTGCCGATAGACCGTCGGACGCCAGTCCCAGTCCTTTTCCCGGAGCGAATCAAATGAATAGAAACCTGTGGGCTTTCCTGCTTGCGGCAAGTGCGTCAACCGCATATGCCGCCGACAGTGCGCCGCCGGCCCTGCTGCCCTTGGCGCAGCAGGCGCAGGCAGCAAAACTGTCGGCCGAGATTCTCACCCGCAGCCATTACAAGAAGGTGGCGCTGGACGACGCCATGTCGTCGCGCATCTTCGATCGCTACCTGAAGGACCTCGACGGTGAAAAGATCTTTTTCATGCAGTCCGACATCGACGGCTTTTCCGGGGTGCGCAGCAAGCTTGACGACGCCATCTATCGCGACGACCTGCAGATGCCGTTTGCGATCTTCAACCTGTACCAGCGGCGCATCATCGAGCGGCTGACCTATTCGCAGGAGCTGCTGAAAAAAGGCTTCGACTTCAGCGACAAGGAAACCTATCAGATCGAACGCGAGAAGTCGCCCTGGCCCGCCTCGACGGCGGAGCTGCGAGATCTCTGGCGCAAGCGGGTCAAGAGCGACTGGCTGCGCCTGAAGCTGGCCGGCAGCGAGGACAAGGCGATCCGCACCACGCTGGCCAAGCGCTACGAGCATGCGCTGGCAGGCGCCAGGAAAGTCAAAAGCGAAGACGTTTTCCAGCTCTTCATGAACGCTTACACGATGTCGATCGAGCCGCACACGAATTATCTCGGACCGAAAGCTTCCGAAGAGTTCGATATCTCGATGCGCCTGTCGCTGTTTGGCATCGGTGCGGTGCTGTCTGAAAACGAGGAATACACGACCATCCGCGAACTGGTGCCGGGCGGCCCGGCGGCCCTGTCGAACCGGCTCAAGGTCGGCGACCGGATCGCCCGGGTGGGCGAGGCCGGCAGCGCTGCCCTGACCGATGTGGTCGGCTGGCGCATCAACGATGTCGTCGACCTGATCCGTGGCAGCAAGGGTTCGCAGGTGGTGCTGGAAATCCTGCCGGCGGCCGCCGGTCTCGACGGCAAGCTCGAACGTGTCAGCCTGGTGCGCGACAAGATCAACGTGGCGCAGCAGGCTGCCAAGAAATCGATCATCCAGACGAAAAACGGCGGCGTGACCCGCCAGGTCGGCGTCATTTCACTGCCGGTGTTCTACCTTGATTTTGATGCGCGCAACCGTGGCGATGCCGATTTCAAGAGCGCCACCCGCGATGTCGCCCGCCTGCTCGAAGAACTCAAGAAAGACAATGTCGACAGCGTGCTGATCGACCTGCGCAACAATGGCGGCGGCGCGCTGACCGAAGCGGTCGACCTGACCGGATTGTTCATCGGCAAGGGGCCGGTTGTACAGCAGCGCAACTCACAAGGCGCAGTACGCATCGAAAACGCGGAAAACGCTGCACCGTTGTGGGACAAGCCGGTCGGCGTGCTGATCAACCGCGGCTCGGCGTCGGCTTCCGAAATCTTTGCCGCCGCCATCCAGGATTACGGACGCGGCGTGATCATCGGTGAAACCAGTTTCGGCAAGGGCACGGTGCAAACGCTGGTCAACCTCGACCAGATGGTCAAGAGCGAAAAGCCGCGCTTCGGCGAATTGAAAATGACGGTTGCCCAGTTTTTCCGGGTCAACGGCGGCACCACGCAGTTGCGCGGCGTGGTGCCGGACATCCGCCTGCCGACCACGACCGACGGCGAAGACTTCGGCGAATCCAGTTATGCCAACGCGCTGCCGTGGACGCAGATACCGGCGGTGACGTACCGTCCGGCAGGTGACCTGACCGAATTGCTGCCAATGCTGCGCCTGCGGCATGACGCCCGCATCGCCAAGGACAAGGAATTCGCTTATCTGATGGAAGACATTGCCGAAATCCAGGCAAAGCGCAAGGCGAACGTCATTTCCCTGAACGAAGCCGTGCGGCGCAAGGAGCGCGAAGCACAGGAGATCAAGAACAAGTCGCGTATTGCGACCCGCGAAGCGCCGTCCGACAAGATTGGCAAGAAAACCGAGCAGGCCGAAAAAGCCGGCGCCGCCAGCGCCAGTGCCTTCCAGGATGATGGCTTGCAGAGCAACGAGCGCAACGTCATTGCCAATCTGGCGGCTGAAAAAGCCAGGAAGGACGCCAAGGACATCTATTTGAACGAAGCGGCCGAGATTCTTGCCGACGAGATGGAGCTATTGAAGAGCAACACCCGACTTGCGGCCCAGGTGCAGGCGCGCGGCACGCCGGCGCAGCGCGACAAATCGCAGTAATGGCTTGAATGCGCGGCACATGCGGGCGGCTTCGGCGGCGCGCGCCTGCCGCTGCAGCGTTGCGCGCGCTGGAGAGAGGGCGGTTGATCGACAAGGCGGCTGCCGCAAATTATTTCCCGGCAGTAGGCCGGCGGTTATATTTAGTCGAGATAATCACCGTAATCTCGATAACGATTCGTAAAACGTAATTTAAAATACTTAATGATTACGTAATATTTAATGCTTTTCCGCGCTTGTGCCGGTTTGCGCTAAACCCATGCACGTTCAAAGCGCTGGCCATGCCTGGCCGGCTCCTGCGTCTTCACGGCATCGCCGAAAAGGCGCGTCAGGTTGGCAACATGGTGCTTGCCCAGCGTTCCGGATTGCCGTTTTCAACCATCGTCGCCATGTTGAGCCAAGCCTGTATGCATCGCTAAAATGCTGCTCTAATGGCAACCGACCCTGCGGCGCATCGACCGGCCGCTCCATGGGCCGGGGCCGTGGCAGCCCTTGAATACTGATCCGGCTGCCATGGGCTGCGGGTCGCCACAGTGTGGCCACAACATGGCATGCCAGCGCATCGGCTTTCTGCCCGCCCCATCCGACCGATATCCCGTTACGAGAAACCTCATGTCCCTTGATTCGACTTGCCGCTGCCATGCAGCATTGCACAGGCTCTGCCGTCTCTTGCTGTTGCCCTTGCTGCTGTGCGCACTGTCAGGCACAGCCGTTGCCTTCGATTTCGAGGACGTTGCCGTGCGCGCCAAGCGCCTTGCAGCCAGTGCTTACGTCAAGCCGCAAAAAAACCTGGCCGGCAGCATGGCGGGTCTCGATTACGACCAGTACCGCGATATCCGGTTCGATCCGGCGAAATCGCGCTGGCGCGACCAGAAGCTGCCGTTCGAGCTGGCGTTCTTCCACGAAGGCCGCAGCTTCGACACGGCGGTGACGATCCACGAAGTCGTCGGCAAGGTCGTGCGGGAGATGCGTTTTGATCCGACCGCTTTCAATTACGGCGCCAATACGCTGACCCAGAACGATGTCGCCGGCCTGGGATTTGCCGGTTTCCGGGTGCACTATCCGATCAATACCGCGCGCTACAAGGACGAGGTGCTGACGTTTCTGGGCGCGAGCTATTTTCGCGCGGTCGGCAAGGGCCAGCTCTACGGCCTGTCGGCCCGCGGGCTTGCGGTCGACACGGCATTGAGTTCCGGTGAAGAGTTTCCGTACTTTACGGAATTCTGGATCGAGCGGCCGGGGCCGAACGACAAGACGCTGACCATCTATGCCTTGCTCAATTCGCCCAGGGTAGCGGGTGCGTACCGGTTCATCGTCAAGCCGGGCGTCGATACCGTCGTGGATGTGAAGATGCAGTTGCACCTGCGCGAAAACGTCACCAAGCTTGGCCTGGCGCCCTTGACCAGCATGTATTTTTTTGGCGAGAACCAGCGCTCGCAGGTCGAAAACTTCCGGCCCGAAGTACATGATTCCGATGGCCTGTCGATTCATTCCGGTACCGGGGAATGGATCTGGCGGCCGCTGGTCAATCCAAAGCGCCTGTTGGTGACGTCCTACACATTGACCAATCCGGCCGGCTTTGGCCTGATGCAGCGCGACCGCCGTTTCGGCAGCTTCGAAGACCTGGAAGCGCGCTATGAAATGCGCCCCAGCGTCTGGGTCGAGCCGAAGGGCAACTGGGGCGCGGGCCGGGTCGAGCTGATCCAGATTCCGACGCCGGACGAGACGAATGACAACATCGTCGCCTTCTGGGTGCCGGCAACGGCGCCCAAACCCGGCGTGCCGCTGACCATGGAATATCGTCTGTCATGGCAAAAGGAAACCGAACAGCGCCCACCGCTGTCCTGGGTGGTGCAAAGCAGGCGGGGCCATGGCTGGGTGCGCAAGCCCGACGACAGCATTGCGATGATGGTCGACTTCGAAGGACCCGCCTTGAAAAACCTCGGTGCCGACGACAAGATCCGTGCCGTGGTGACCAGCGACCCGAACGGCACGGTCCTGGAGACGAACCTGATTCGCAATGAACTCTCCGGCGGCGTGCGCATGACGGTGCGCCTGCGCCGGGTCGACGACAAGCTGCCGGTCGAACTGCGCGGTTACATAAACAGCGGCATCAACACGCTTTCCGAGACATGGAGCTACATATTACCGCCGGAGTAAAACGCACCGACGCCGGCCAGCAACTGGGTGCTCACTACATTGAGCGTCTGCCCGCGTTGCACCCGCCGCACGCCATGCACGCGGCGTCCGGCGTGCGCCATGACGGGGAGGGCGGCAGCGACGCGCCGGTAGCCGACATCCATCTTCTCATTGCCGGCGCCGCCGCGGATGAGCAGAATCCGGCGCGCGGCTCCATTGCCGCCCGGTTGCAGATGGCGTTCGATGACGCACTGCCGGCAGAGGATGCGGCGTGCGCAGCCCGCGCCGTCAAGCCGTTCCGGTTCGCGCCGCCCCTGTGCCGCGGCGCGATGGTGCCGACCGCATGGGGTGCCCTCAATCCGCTGCGGCGCTGGTTTCAGGCCCTGTCACGACGTCGCCAGGACTGGATCGAGCGCCGGCCTGCCGCCGCCCGCCATCCCTGGCCGGCAGCGCAGTCACCCGGGCCGGACCTGCAACCGGCGCCGGCTGTCCTGGCCGCCGGAACCCCTTCGACTGCCACGACCGCTGCCACGCAGTCCGGCGCGTCTGCGCATGGCGCCGCACCGGATGCGGCCGATCGGTTCGGGCCGATTTATCAATGGCAATATCTGGGCAACCTGCGCCGCCTGACACTGCTGGTGCTGATGCTGGCCCAAACCGGCATCGCGACCTTTTACATGGGTGCGGTACTGCCTTACCAGGGCACTGCCAAGCTCGAAATGCTGCTGCTGGCGATGTTTGCCATCCTGTTCTGCTGGGTTTCGGCCGGATTCTGGACAGCGATGGCCGGGTTCCTGGTGTTGCTGCGCGGCGCAGACAAGTTTGCCATCTCGCGTAACCTCGACAGCACCGCGCCCTTGCCGGCGGCGGCACGCACTGCAATCGTCATGCCGATCTGCAACGAAGACGTGGCGCGCGTGATCGCCGGACTGCGGGCGACCTATGAATCGGTGGCCCGCATCGGCGAACTGGCGCAGTTCGATTTCTACATCCTGAGCGACAGTTCCCAGAGCGACGTGCGCAGCGCCGAATTGGCTGCCTGGGCCGCACTGTGCCGCGACGTCGGCGGCTTCGGCCGTATTTTTTACCGGCACCGGCGGCGGCGCGTCAAGCGCAAGAGCGGCAATCTCGATGATTTCTGCCGGCGCTGGGGCAAGAACTACCGCTACATGCTGGTGCTCGACGCCGACAGCGTCATGAGTGGCGCCTGCGTGACGAACTTGGTGCGGCTGATGGAAATTAATCCGGGCAGCGGCATCATCCAGACCTCGCCGGTTGCCGCCGGACGCGACACGCTGTATTCACGCATCCAGCAATTTTCGACCAGGGTGTACGGGCCGCTGTTTACGGCGGGCCTGCATTACTGGCAACTCGGCGAATCGCATTACTGGGGCCACAACGCGATCATCCGCATCGCGCCCTTCATGCAGCATTGCGCGCTGTCGGCCCTGCCGGGACGCGGCTCCCTCGCCGGCGACATCCTGTCGCACGATTTCGTCGAAGCCGCACTGATGCGCCGCGCCGGTTGGGCCGTCTGGATTGCCTACGATCTCGACGGCAGCTACGAGGAAATGCCATCGAGCCTCTTGGAAGAACTCAAGCGCGACCGCCGCTGGTGCCACGGCAACCTGATGAACTTTCGCCTGTTTACCGCGCGCGGCATGCACCCGGTGCACCGCGCCGTCTTTGCAACGGGCGTGATGGCCTATCTGTCGGCGCCCTTGTGGCTGCTGTTTCTGGCACTGTCAACACTGCTGCTGGCATTGCAGACGCTCACCGACCCGCAATATTTCCTGCAGCCGCGGCAACTCTTTCCGATCTGGCCGCAGTGGCATCCGGAGAAGGCACTGGCGCTCTTTACGGCGACGGCAACGCTGCTGTTCCTGCCGAAAATACTCGGCGTGCTGCTGGCCTGCGTGAAAAATGCGCGGCAGTTCGGCGGCTTCCTGCGCCTGTTGGCAAGCATGCTGCTGGAGATGCTGTTTTCGATGCTGCTGGCGCCCGTGCGCATGATGTTTCACGCGCGTTTCGTCGCTGCCGCCTTCCTTGGCTGGGCGCTGCACTGGAAGTCGCCGCCGCGCGGGGATGCGCAGACGCACTGGGCCGAAGCGCTTGGCAAGCATGGCGCCGACATGCTGCTCGGTGTGGCCTGGGCAGTCGGCGTCTGGCTGCTCAATCCGGCCTTCCTGCCCTGGCTGCTGCCGATTGCCGGCGGGCTGATGTTATCGGCGCCGTTGTCGATCCTGTCGAGCCGGGTGGCGCTTGGCCGCTGGTGTCGCGCAAGGAACCTGTTCGTGATTCCGGAAGAGCTGGCGTCCCCCGTCGAATTGCAGGCCACGGCCAGCCATCACCAGGCAACGCCAAGGCTGCCGGGTTTTGCCGAGGCAGTCGTCGATCCGGTACTCAACGCCCTGGCATGCGCAGCCGGGCGCAACGCGCGCAGCGCGGCTACGCTCGCCATCCCGGTTGAGTCCGGCAAAGGCAGGCTGCAGGCGCCGGCCAGCGCAGACCTGCATGCGGCATGGGCATTTGCCGCCGGTGGTCCGTCGGCTCTTGGCGAAGCCCAGCGCAATGCGCTGCTCGACAATGCAGCACGCCTGTCGCGCCTGCACCTGGCGGTATGGTCATCGGCAGAAACGCTGGCCAAGTGGGAAAGGCCGGAGCCGGCCTGAGCGGATACCCGCCGTGAGATGCCGGGAACCGGCCGTCCGGACGGCCGGATCGGCGAATCGCCCCGCGCACACGTGACAACGGCGCCCGCAGGCGCCGTCGTCGTGCAAGGCAGCGTTGGCCGCTGCCTGTCGCTGCCTGTATTACGCTGCCTTGACCTTCAACCGCCATGCATGCAACAGCGGCTCCGTGTAGCCGTTCGGCTGCGACAGTCCCTTGAACACCAGGTCGCTGGCAGCCTGGAACGCGGACGATCCGGCAAAGTCAGTTGCCATCGGCTTGTAAAGCGGATCGGCGGCATTCTGGCCGTCGACGACCTTGGCCATGCGCTGCAGGGTTTCGCTGACCTGCGCCTCGGTGACGATGCCGTGCAACAGCCAGTTGGCAATGTGCTGGCTCGAAATGCGCAAGGTCGCCCGGTCTTCCATCAGGCCGACATCATGAATATCGGGCACCTTCGAACAACCGACGCCCTGATCGATCCAGCGCACGACGTAGCCGAGAATGCCTTGTGCATTGTTGTCGAGTTCCTGCTGGATTTCGGCGGCGGACCATTTTGCTTCGGCCACCACGGGAATCTGCAGCAGGTCCAGCAGCAAGCGGTCGGCTTCTTCATTGGTTGCCGTCTTTTCGAATTCTTCCTGTAGCGCGGCAACGTTGACCTGGTGATAATGCAGCGCGTGCAGCGTCGCAGCCGTCGGTGAGGGTACCCAGGCGGTATTGGCGCCGGCTTTCGGATGGACGATTTTCTGGGCAAGCATGGCAGCCATCAAGTCCGGCATGGCCCACATGCCCTTGCCGATCTGGGCGCGGCCGCGCAGCCCGCTTGCCAGGCCGATCAGGACGTTGCTGCGCTCATAGGCGGTCAGCCAGGTACTGGTCTTCATGTCGCCCTTGCGCAGCATCGGCCCGGCCTGCATGGCGGTATGCATTTCGTCGCCGGTGCGGTCCAGAAAGCCGGTATTGATGAAGGCGACCCGGGCGCCGGCCTGGCTGATGCAGGCTTTCAGGTTGACGCTGGTGCGGCGTTCTTCATCCATGATGCCCAGCTTGACGGTGTTTTCCGCCAGGCCGAGCAGGTTTTCGACGCGGCCGAACAGTTCGCTGGCAAATGCCACTTCCGCCGGACCATGCATTTTCGGCTTGACGATATATACCGAGCCGGTGCGGGAGTTCCCGATTGCCTGTCCGGCGCGGCGCTTGAGGTCGTGCAGGGCGATGGTCACTGTCACCACCGCGTCGAGAATGCCTTCGAAGATCTCCGCACCGCTGGCGTCGAGAATTGCCGGGTTGCGCATCAGGTGCCCTACGTTGCGCAGAAACAGCAGCGAGCGCCCGTGCAGGGTGACGACACCATCCTTGGCATCGACGGCGCCAATGCCGGCGGTGTACTGGCGATCGGGATTGAGGCTGCGGGTAAAAGTCTTGCCGCCCTTGGTCAGGGTTTCGACCAGCGTTGCGTTGAGAATGCCCAGCCAGTTGGCGTAGGCCAGTACCTTGTCGTCGGCGTCGACCACCGCGACCGAATCCTCGAGGTCGAGAATGGTCGACAGTGCCGCCTCGACGACCACATCGGACACGCCGGCCGGATCATCCTTGCCGATCGCCGTTGCCCGGTCGATGCGGATTTCGATGTGCAGGCCGTTGTTGCGCAACAAGATTACGCCTGGCGCTTCTGGCGCACCCTGATGGCCGACGAACTTCGCTGCTTCGGCAAGCGCCGTGGCGCTGCCATCCTTCATGTCGACGGCAAGCTTGCCATCGCGCACGCGATAGGCCGCTACATCGGCATGCGATCCGGTTGCAAGCGGCGCTGCCTGATCGAGGAAATTGCGGGCAAAGGCCACGACCTTGGCGCCGCGCACGGTGTTGTAGCTCTCGCCGCCCGCGCCGACGCGGCCGGCGCCTTCGGCTTCACTGATCGCATCGGTGCCGTACAGGGCGTCATAGAGCGAGCCCCAGCGCGCATTCGCAGCGTTCAATGCATAACGGGCGTTGAGCACCGGCACCACCAGTTGCGGGCCTGCCTGCAGCGCCAGTTCGGCATCGACGTTGCGCGTATCGGCCTTGAAGTCGGCTGGTTTCGGCGCGAGGTAGCCGATCTTTTCCAGATGTGCGCGGTAGGCCGGCATGTCGCCAATCGGGCCGGGGTGCGCCCGATGCCAGGCATCGAGCTCGGTTTGCAGACGGTCACGCTCGGCCAGCAATGCGACGTTTTTTGGCGTCAGATCGGTAACGATGGCATTGAAGCCGCTCCAGAAAGCGCTGCTGTCGATATCGGTTCCCGGCAAAACCTTGTCTTCGATGAAGCGGTACAGAACGGTTGCGACCTGAAGACCGTTGCAGGTGGTGCGTGATGTCATGATTGGAAACCTCCATTTGTTTTAGTCGGATCGTCGGTGCCCTGCGTGCAGCGCTGCAGCGCAAGCGGAAAACCGCTTGGACCGGCCGCACATCGCCCGCAACGGCGCCAGGCAGAAAGGTCGGAACGCACGATGGCGGCCTGCAATCCTTGACCTGGCAAACCTGCGCCCTGTAGACGCCGCCAGTGCCGGCCCCGATTATGACGCACTGCAACAGCAATGCGTAATTTCGGCAACGATTTTAGCAGACCTGGAGCTGACCCGGCTCTTGTGCACTCGCACATGCACGGCCGACCCTGCAGATCGTCCAGGATTCAATGCCTTGCGTTAGGTCAATCTCGATGAAACGATGGTCCGCAAGAGGTGATGGTGACCAAGGACATGAAGCGGCGGGCGTGAGGGCAGGCGTGGCAGACATCGGCGCAAATTCCGGCACTTCATTTCCGTTGCGGGGCCAACTGGTGCATCAGGCGCGGAATCTCGCCGGCCAGTTCGCGCGCCAGGTAACCGAGCGGCCCGAGTTTTTGCGCCAGCGCATTGCCGGCCCGCGCATGCAGCGCCACGCCCCAGGCACATGCCTGCTCCAGCGATGCACCACGGGCGGCAAGCCCGCCGATGATGCCGGCAAGGGTGTCGCCGGAGCCAGAAATACCCAGGCCGGCATTGCCGCCGCGATGCTCCCAGAGTTGTCCCTGCGGATTGGCGATGCGGGTACATGCGCCCTTCAAGGCAATCACGACGCCCAAACGCGCCACGGTGTCCTGCAGCACGGCCTGCGGATCGGCAAGAACCGCATCTTTCGTCCGGCCGCACAGATGCGCCATCTCGCCGGCATGCGGCGTCAGCAGAATCTCCTGTCGGGGCGCCGACTGCGTCGTTGTCGTCCGCGGGTCGGCAACGGCGTCCATGGCGCAGGCGTCCAGAATGATCCTGGCCTGGGAAAATTTTGGCAGCAACACTGCAATGTCGGCGAGCAGGGCGGGGCTTGCTTCAAAACCGGGACCGATCACGACCGCATCGAATTTATCGGCAAGGTGCTCGAGCTTTTCCGATATTGCGCCCGGAGCGAGCAGGCAATCGGTGTCTTCCCGTAAGGCGATGACTTTTGCCTCGGGTACTTGCGCAGCAACCAGCGGTGCGACTGTTGCGGCGGTGGCCACGGTCAGCTTGCCGGCGCCGGCGCGCAGGGCTGCAACGGTTGCCAGCATGATCGCACCCGGCATTTCGGGCGATCCGCCCACGAGCAAGATGCGGCCCTTTTCGTCCTTGTCGCCATCGTCGGCAGGCATGGGCAGGGGCCAGGCAGTCAGCAGGGCGTCGTCGACCATCGTCACGGCAATCGGTTGCCTGCTCATGGCTTGGCTGCTCCTGCAGTATCGGGCCGGGTCGTGACGGGCGTGTTTTCCTGGACCAGCGGCTGGACGAAGTTTGCCGCCTCCAGTACCAGGCGACCGCCACCGGCATGCGGATCGAAGCGGTACGACGTCACGGCGCAGTTTGGAACGTCCGCCATGCGGTCGATCGCCAGGATCTCGCGTTCGGTCAGGCCTTCGAGCAGGTAGCGGAAACAGTTGACGATGACCTGGTGCGCAATGATCATCACGCGCCGGCCGGGATAGTGGCGACCGAGCGTCTCCGATATGCCACGCAGGCGCAGGATGACGTCGCACCAGCTCTCGCCGCCGGGGGGGCGAAAATAGAATTTGCCGACATGCTGGCGCTGTTCGTCGAGCTCGGGATATTTTTGCTGGATTCCATAGCGCGTCAGCCGGTCGAGTATGCCGAATTCTTTTTCGCGCAACCGTTCGTCGAGCACCTGGACCACGTTCGCCTGGGTCATCCCCGCAGCCTCGAGCATGATGCGTGCCGTGTCGACCGCACGCAGATAAGGCGAGCACAGCACGACCTCGGGGCGCGCCGCGTCCGGCAAGTTGCGCATCCAGTGACCGAGCG
Source organism: Herminiimonas sp. (assembly GCA_025356535.1). Classification (GTDB taxonomy): domain Bacteria; phylum Pseudomonadota; class Gammaproteobacteria; order Burkholderiales; family Burkholderiaceae_D; genus JANXSS01. The sequence goes on along the minus strand of JANXSS010000196.1, from coordinate 9,786 downwards.
CCTGCGCCTGGTCCTGTCCGAGCGGGGAAAGCGGCACGTCGATGTCGCGATGGGCGATGTCGATGACCGGCAGACCGGCCAGTTCTGCAGCATCGCGCGCAACGTTGCCCGCGCTTTGCCCGTGCCGGGTAATCCACAGTTGCGCCGGAGAAGCCGATGTGACCATGTCAGTTGGGTGTCGATGAACCATCCATCGATCCTAAAGACGATGGACGCGCGGGTAAATAGGCCTGTTCCGACAGGCCTGTAGGAAAGGCGGAAATCGCTATTAAGGCATGTCAAACGGCTGGGGAAAAAGGGCAAAAAATGTTCTGCAAAAGCCGTCTGTCGGCATTTCGTTGGGCCGGATCATGCTTGCTCGTCATCGCATCTGCTGCCTGAAGCAGTTTTCGCAGTGCCGTACACGCGCTACGCACCGCTGCCAACCGTATTTATTTTCCCGAAGCCTGACGCGACTCGAGCCAGCGCGCAATGCGCTGCAGGCGTGGACGCAACCGCAGGAACAGGCGATACATTGTCTCGAGAACCGGCGTCATGCCGGGCAAGCGTCCGAAACGGCCCAGCCAGCGCCAGCCTGGCAGGACCGACCACAATGCGATGAACGCGGTAGCACCGCTGAGCACCCGGCCATCGCCGAGCTGCACATGAAAGCGCGCCAGATAGTCGGCGCGGTTGCCGCCGCCCGGCAGCACCGACTGCGGCGCACTGACGTCGCGCCAGGCCACAGGCTGCAAGGCTTGCAAGTCACGATAGACCGCGATTTCGCGCCGGCACAGCGGACAGGCGCCGTCATACAATACGGTGACGCTCGGGCAAGACGATTGAGGTAATTTATCCATCGCTTCATCATGCCAGAACCTGTCCGATGGTGTTCGCACCGCACTTTCGAATCCGATTTATCGCTGAAAGCAGACCAATGCCCGACGACGCACAGGACAACGACGGCCGGCGCAGCCGCGCGGTACCAAGCGGGCGCATGACCCGCCTGTTCGGACTTGGCTCGCTGGCCACCGGCATCGCGGGCAACATGCTGGCTGACGGCGCGCGCAACCTGGCACAGGGCCGACGCCCGCGCCTGGGCGACCTGATGCTGACACCGGCAAATGCACATCGTGTCGCCGACAAGCTGGCGCACATGCGCGGCGCTGCGATGAAGGTCGGGCAGTGGCTTTCGATGGATGCCGGCGACCTGTTGCCGCCCGAGGTAGGCAGCATCCTGGAGCGCCTGCGCGCCGACGCAACAGCCATGCCGATGAGCCAGGTGGTGCATGTGCTTGAAGCCAATTGGGGCGAAGGCTGGCGTCATCGCTTCAAGCAGTTCTCTTTCACACCCGTTGCGGCTGCCTCGATCGGCCAGGTCCACTTCGGCGTCACCGCCGACGGCCAGCGCGTCGCCGTCAAGATCCAGTACCCGGGCGTACGGCAGAGCATTGACAGCGATATCGACAATGTTGCGACACTTTGCCGGATGTCCGGGCTGATTCCCAGGACCGTCGATTTCGCGCCGTTGCTGCAACAGGCAAAGGCGCAGCTGCGGGAAGAAGCGGATTATCTGCACGAAGCCGCCGCCCTGCGCCGCTACCGCGGCCTGCTTGCCGACAGTGCCGACTACGCGCTGCCGGAAGTACACGACAGGCTGACGACCGAAAACGTCCTGACCATGACGCGCATGGACGGCGTGCCGGTCGAAAGCCTGGTGCATGCCCCGCAGGCAGAGCGCGACCGCATCATGACGTTGCTGATTGCACTGTTTTTCCGCGAGATGTTCGCGTTTCGTTTCATACAGACCGATCCGAATTTCGCAAACTACCGGTACGACACCCAGACGGGCCGATTGATCCTGCTGGACTTTGGCGCAACGCGTGATTATCCGATTGAAATGGTTGCGCTTTATCGGCAGATTCTGGAGGGCGCCATGCAGCGCGATCCTGCCGCCATCGCGCCTGCGGCCATCGCACTCGGATATTTTGACGAAAGCACCTCACTCGGGCATCGCGACGCCGTCACCGGCATGTTCATCGATGCGTGCGAGCCGATGCGCCTTGCCGGGCCTTACGATTTCGGCACGTCGGACCTGGCCGCGCGACTGCGCGATGCCGCACTGGCGTTGGGAATGGAGCGGGATTTCTGGCACACGCCGGCGGCCGACGTGTTGCTGCTGCATCGGAAGGTCGCGGGGTTGTACCTGCTTGCCGCCCGGTTGGGGGCGAGAGTCGATGTGGCAAAGGCTGCCGCTGGCCGTTGACGGCTGGATTGACGCGCAGGGAGGGCCGTGCAGCCGGTCCTGCGCAAGCGATGCCCCTTTATTTGCCCTTGCGGCGCATGAAGGCCAGCAAAGCCAGGCCACCCAGCAGCATCAGATCGGTCGCCGGCTCCGGTATGCGGGTGGCAGCAATGACCTGGCGCATGGCAATGCCATTGCTGCCGATTTCAAAACCGCTCGCAACGCCCTGGCAGCCCTTGCTGCCGACCTGAACGCCGGCGCCAAGCGTGACGTTTGACTTCGCCGACATGAGACCACCGCAGGAGACGCCGTTGCCGGTATTGACGCCAGCGAGAACCGTGTTTGCGCCGACGGCGATGGCAGTGCCGGAAAAGATCGTCCCGAGGAATTTGGAAACAGCGCCCAGCGTGGTGTAATCCGCGATGTTCCAGAGCACGCTGGCGCCTTCGCCTGCATTTTTCAAAACGATGCTGGTCGACGCACCCGTGGTCAGATACTGCGCGATATTGAATATCCAGGATTGATTCTTCAGGTTGTGGCCGTCCAGGGTCAGCGACGTGCCAGCGGTTGTCGTCAAAAATCCCGCAGAACTGTAGACGCCTGCATCGAGCGTCGTGTCAGCGCTCGAAATCGTCGTCGTGGCCAGGTCGGTACCTGCACCCAGATTTCCCAGTGCAATCTGCGCATCGACGATGGCTTGTGATTGCATCTTTGCGTCTGCAGGAATTCCAGCCATCAGGGGCGCCTCCACCAGGGCACCGGCATAGTCGGCCATGCGGCCGCCGGCCGCTGCGCCGGCGCCAACCGTAATCGCCCCGGCGGCCACGACGGTGCCGCCGACAGTCGCACCGGCACCGAGTACGGCTGCTGCACCCGACAACACCTTGCCGCCGATTGCGGTACCCGCACCAACGGTTGCCGCACCGCCCGAAATGAGGTTGCCGCCGATGCGCGAACTGGCGCCCGTGCCGACGGCGCCCGTCGAAGCAATGCTGCCGTTGACGATTGCGCTGGCACCTAAGGTTGCCGCGCCATTGGTTGTGACCGCACCCAGAATCCTGGCACCGGCACCGATGGTTGCCGCACCGCCCGACACGAGATTGCCACCAACGGTTCCACCGCCGATGTTGACAGCCCCGACCGAGACGATATTGCCGGACACGGTACTGCCTGCGCCGACGGTCGTATAGTCGCCGGAGCGCAAATCACCGAAAACCACCGTATGTGCGCCCAGTGTCGAGTAGTCGCCGGAGACGATCGAATAGCTGTCAAGATCGGCGCCCAACAGGGGCACGGCGTGTGCCGACGCAAACGGGAAAGCGGCAAGCAGCAGGATGAGGCGTTTATAAAAATACATTATTTTTTTCTGGGGTTCGCGCGTGAATGGCGCGGGGAGAGCGGTTTTCGGTTGCCTGGAATGCATCATTCCGGGTCTGTGCACGTCATGCGCACGCAACCCGGTCGAGCGTTCCATATAAAAATGGAACGCCGCTCAATTCGCGGAAAATCTGGTGCTGAGAAGTACCAAATGATGGACAACGAAGAGACTCAGGTGCGGAGCCTTGGTAGGGCAGGTGGCAGGACTGACGATCCGGGCCTGGAGTTTCATGGATAAAAACGACGAAACAACGGCCGCGAACCGCATTACAAATCAGTAGTAATAAACCTAATTTATTTCGCTAAGTGCATGATACCACAACATTTTTCAAAAGATTTTAATGTTTTTAAAACAACAAAAATTGCCGTCATTGCCCGCGATTGGACAACCATGCCAGGGCTTCGAGGGCGGCCAGTTGTTGCGTGATTTTCGCAGCGTAGGCGACTTCGATCCTTTGCCGTTCAGCTTCGATCCGGGCGTTGAGCACCTGCTTTGCAATCTGCTCGGGTGTCGAAAACTTCGTATTGAAGTCGATGGATTGCTGGTTCAGTGGCGATGGGCGCGGCAACGCATCCGGACTGATCATGGCAATTTGCGGCACGGCGTTGAATTTCACTTTCGCCATATGCCGCTCTTCTTCCAGTGCAAGGCCGGTCAGTTTTATCTCCTTGACCAGTTGATCGCGGTCGTCAGGGCGCATTTCCTTGATGTCCGACCAGGCAGCGACCAGTTTTTGCAGGCAGGCCGCAATCTGATCGGGTGGCGCAGACACGGCCTTGTCGGAGGACGGTTGTGCTGTTGTGAACCCTGCAGGCAGCGGTGGTGGCGCAAGCGTCGGCGCTGAACACTCGACGGTGGCCAGGCGGATGAAGTCGCGCAAGACGACCGATCGCCTGCGGATGTAGGAAGCATCGACCGAAACGGAAACCCGCCGGATATCATTTGCCTTGCGCGCAATGGCTTCGTCCAGGGCGGCATTCATGTACAGAGGCATGATGACAAAATACGTGGCACCGGCGGCAAAAAGCAGCATGCCGGCCTGAGACAGGTAACTCAGCCTTCTGAGCCATTTGTCGAGCTTCTGTTCCCGACTTGCCACGGCCGGCTTGTTGCCGAACCTGGTTCGCAGCATGCGCCTTTGAGAATGGCTTTTGTATGAGCGTCTTGACATCGTTGCTTTTTCTTCCAGTTAGACCGCGGCTAGCGCCACTAGCACTCATCATACATGGCAGCAGAGGTTTTCCCGGCCAGATTTGACCTCGATTCATTCTATTAAGAAATATTTTTACATGCGCAGCGCCGTCAGCACGCGGCACCTGATTGCCCCACGATGGGGTCGGAGACAGCGGCAACTCGCTGGTCCGCTGCCAGCCCAGCCGTTCGATGGCGTTGAAAGCGGGATGCCTCGGATTGATCCGGGATTATCACTGTAGTAATAGACGCATGTGCCACGATACGGCAGGCCAGCCAGGAGGCAATCCGCCGTCGACGATTTACATCGGCAACAGCAAGCGGTACCCAACACCGGTTTCTGTAAGAAGGTAGCGCGGCTGCGCCGGGTTTTCTTCGAGCTTCTGGCGCAGGTGACCCATGTAGACGCGCAGATAGTGACTGCTCTCGGCATGCGACGGCCCCCATACCTCGCGCAGCAGTTGCGGACTGCTCAGCACGCTTCCTGCGTGCGTGGCAAGAACCGCCAGCAACCGGAATTCGATGGGCGTCAGATGCACCGGCTCATCGCCCCGGGTCACCAGGCGCGACTGGAGGTGCACCTTGACATCGCCGAACTGGATGACGCCGCCGGCGCCCGTGCCCGGCTGGCGCTGCCGCCGCACCGAGGATCGCACGCGCGCCAGCAGTTCGCCGACGCCAAACGGCTTGGTCAGGTAATCGTCGGCACCGGCGTCGAGCGCCCTGATCTTTTCAGATTCCTTGGTGCGGGCCGAGAGAACGATGACCGGCACGCCGGACCAGGTGCGCAGATCGGCGATGAAGTCGACGCCGTCACCGTCCGGCAAGCCAAGGTCGAGGATGATCAGATCAGGCTTGCGAGTGCCGGCCTCGACCAGGCCGCGCTGGAGCGTGTCGGCTTCGTGAACCTGCCATCCTTCTTCTTCCAGGGCCGAGCGCACGAAGCGGCGGATCTGCAATTCGTCTTCGACGAGCAATGCTACCGGGTGGCGGGCGCTCATGGTCTGGTCATGTTGGCGTCAGTGTCGTCCAAAGCGGGCACCGCGGGCGGCGTCCCCAGCGGCAGGCTGACCACGATCGATGCGCCATGGCCGGCAAGCTGCCGGGGATGAATCTTGCCGCCATGCGCCTCGACGATTGCGCGACAGATCGCCAGACCCAGACCGACACCGGGCGTGGCCGATTCGCGCTGACCGCGGGTAAATTTTTCAAAGAGCTGGTCTTCCTTGCCAGCCGGCAGGCCCGGCCCATCGTCGGAAACCGCCACTTCCAGGAAGTCGCCGTTGACGTCGGCTGTGATGATGATGTGGGAACCCGGCGGCGTGTACTTGGTGGCGTTTTCGACCAGGTTGCACAATACCCGCTCGATCAGCACCGCGTCGATCCGGATGTAGGGCAGGTCGGACGCAAGCCGGGTCTCCACGCGGTGCGCACCCAAAAACGACTGGCTGGCGCGCAAGGCACTGCCGACGACTTCCTCGACCGGTTGCCATTCGAGATTGAAGCGGACTTCGCCGCTCTGGATGCGCGCCATGTCGAGCAGGTTGGCGACCAGGTTGCTCATGCGCAGGGCTTCGCCGTGCAGGGCTTCGGCGTAGGTGTGTTGCCCGGTCGTCAGGGGCGGCTTCGATCGCACCAGGGTTTCGGACAGCCCGACCAGGGAGGTCAGCGGCGTGCGCAGGTCATGCGAAAGCGTCGCCAGCAGCGAGTTGCGCAGGCGCTCCGATTCCATCTGAACCAGCGCCTCCTGCGCGACCTCGATGTAATGCACCCGTTCGAGGGCGATCGCCGCCAGGACGGCGAAGGTGTCGAGTTGCCGGCGCTGTTCCGGTATCAGCATCCAGTGCCGGCTTTCCGGCTCGATCGCCAGCACGCCGCGCGTGCGCATCGGCGCCTGCAGCGGCAGGTAGAACAACGCGCTGCCTGGCAGGGTGTCGGTGCCGATGCCGGCCGAGGTCGCATGGTCGAATGCCCACTGCGCAATACCCATGTCGAGCGTGCCGGCGGGCGCGCTCTGCGGCGACGATGGCGCGTCTTGCGCCGGCATCTGCAGGCAGGCGGCGGCGTCGGGCAACAGCAGGGTCGCCCTGGCGCGGAAGGTCCGTGCGACGAAGGTGCGGGTCGTCTCGAAGATCTGCTCGGTCTGCAACGCGCCGGACAGCTCACGCGCAAATTCGTACAGGGCGCGCGAACGCGCTTCACGATGGGCCGCGACCCGCGCCTGGTAGCGCAGGTCCGAGGTCAGGTGCGCGGTGATCAGGCCGACGGCGAGCATCACGGCGAAGGTCACCAGATATTGCAGATCGGTGACGGCGAACGAAAAGCGCGGCGGCACGAAAAAAAAGTCGAAGGCGGCGACGCCCACGGCCGTGGCCAGCACCGCTGGGCCGCGACCCAGCTGCACCGCGACCAGCACAACGGCCAGCAGAAACAGCATGACGATGTTGGCAAGGTCGAGATAGGGCAGCAGCGGCGTGGCCACCGCAGTCGTGAACAGGATGGCGCCAATCGACCATGCATAGCGGCGCAGTCTCGGCCCGCCTGCCTCCTCGGCGCGTGCCGCCGCAATGCCGGCCGGCGCAACCGGCGCAGCGCCGACCCGGCCCAGTTCGGTCAGATCGATGTCCGGCGCCAGGTCGGCAATGCGGCGCAGATGCGGTTTTCGCCAGGGCCAGTGCGGGTGCGCCCGGCCCAGCAGGATTTTCGACAAATTGCGGCTGCGGGCATAGCGCACGATCTGCTGCGCGATGTCGTTGCCCGACAAAATCGCCGTCTTTGCGCCGAGATCCTCGCCCAGCTTCAGTGTCTTGAGAATGCGTTCGCGCTGCGCCGCAGGCAAGCGCTGCAGGTGCGGCGTTTCGATGTAGACCGCATGCCATTCCGCATTGAGCTGGCTGGCCAGGCGTGCCGTGCTGCGGACGATGTGCTCGGCGCCCGGGCGCGGGCCGATGCAGGCCAGCAGCGAAACATCGGTCTTCCAGACGGCATTGATCGATTTTTCGATCCGGTAGGCCTGCACGTCGTCCTCGACGCGGTCGGCGGTGCGCCGCAGGGCCAGTTCGCGCAGCGCGATCAGATTGCCTTTGCGGAAAAAATTCTGCGAGGCCCGCTCCGCCTGCGCGCCCTGGTACACCTTGCCCAGCTTTAAGCGCGTCAGCAGTTCGTCGGCGGGTATGTCGACCAGAACCACCTCGTCGGCCTGGTCGAACACGGTGTCGGGAAGCGTCTCCGCAACCCGGATGCCGGTGATGCCGCCGACGACATCGTTCAGGCTCTCCAGGTGCTGCACATTCAATGTCGTGAAGACGTCGATGCCGGCGTCGAGCAGTTCGTCGACATCCTGCCAGCGCTTCGGATGGCGCGAGCCGGCTGCATTGGTATGCGCAAGTTCATCCATCAGCATCAGGGCGGGGCGCAGCGCCAGGGCCGCGTCGATATCGAATTCGGCGATGGTCCTGCCGCGATGGTCGACCGCTTTCGCCGGCAGCACCGCCAGCCCTTCGACCAGGAGCGCGGTTTCGCTGCGGCCGTGGGTTTCGACCACGCCGACCAGCACCTGCCGGCCGTCGGCCTGCAGCTTGCGCGCCGCGGTGAGCATCGCATAGGTCTTGCCGACACCGGCGGCGGCGCCGAAATAGATGCGCAGCTTGCCGCGCGTGGCGCGACGCTCCTGCGCCTGGACCTGCGCCAGCAGGGAATCGGGATCGGGTCGCAGGCTCATGGCTTGGTGGCCCGGTGACTCAACGGCGCTGCTGGTCGAGCGCGAGATTTAAGGCCAGCACGTTGATGCGCGCTTCACCGAAAAAGCCGAGGTACTGCGCCTGCCTGTGCTGGTCGATCAGGGTACGGACCCGGTCGAGCGACAGCTTGCGGTCGAAAGCGACGCGGCTGGCTTGATAGTAGGCCGCTGCCACGCTGATTTCGGGATCGAGGCCGCTGGCCGAGGCCGTCACCAGGTCGACCGGAACCGGCAACGTGTTGGCGGGGTCGGCGGCTTTCAGGGCATCGATGCGGCCTTTCACGGCGTCCATCAATGCCGCATTGAGCGGTCCCAGGTTCGATCCGCCGGAGGACGCCGCATTGTCGGGCATCGGCGTGGTGGCGGAAGGACGGCCCCAGAAATAGCCGGGCGAGGTAAATGCCTGGCCGATGAGGCGCGAGCCGACGGTCCGATTGTCGCGCTGTAGCAGGCTGCCTGCCGCCTGGGTTGCAAAGGCAACCTGTCCGATGCCGGTAATGGCGAACGGATAGAGGACGCCGCAGAGCAGCGACAGGGCGGCAAACAGCACCAATGCGGGACGTAGAGCTGATTTCATTTCATTGCCTTTGATCGTGGTCGGAACAGGAGTGGTGCATGCATCGTCGTCGTCAGCGCATTGTCAGCGCATTGTCAGCTCAGCATCAGGACATGCAGGATCATGTCGATCAGCTTGATGCCTACGAACGGCACCAGGATGCCGCCCAAACCATAAATGAGCATATTGCGCCGTAACAGCTGGGCCGCGCCGATTGCCCGATATTTCACGCCCTTCAGGGCAAGCGGAATCAGGACCACGATGATCAGCGCGTTGAAGATCACCGCCGACAGGATCGCCGAGGACGGGCTGGTCAGGTGCATCACGTCGAGCGCCTTGAGTTGCGGATAGGTGGTGACGAAAGCAGCCGGGATGATCGCAAAATATTTTGCGATGTCGTTGGCAATGGAAAAGGTGGTGAGCGAGCCACGCGTCATCAGCATCTGCTTGCCGATCTCGACGATTTCCAGCAGCTTGGTCGGATTGGAATCGAGGTCAACCATGTTGCCGGCTTCCTTGGCCGCTTGCGTGCCAGAGTTCATGGCCACCGCGACGTCGGCCTGGGCCAGCGCCGGCGCATCGTTGGTGCCGTCGCCGGTCATGGCGACCAGCAGTCCCTTGGCCTGGTAGCTCCGGATCAGCTCGAGCTTGATCTCGGGGGTGGCCTGGGCGATGAAATCGTCGACCCCGGCTTCGGC
>JANXSS010000168.1 GCA_025356535.1 Herminiimonas sp. | reverse complement strand
GCCGAAGCGCAGGCACTGATCGAATCGGGCGCGGCGCAACTGGTCATCGGCACCCATGCGCTGATCCAGGAAGCGGTGCAGTTCGCCCGCCTGGGCCTGGTGATCGTCGACGAGCAGCACCGCTTCGGCGTCGGCCAGCGCCTGGCGTTGCGCAACAAGGGGCTGACGGACGCGGTGGCAACCGATGGCGCGGTAACCGTGCCGCACCAGCTGATGATGTCGGCTACACCAATCCCGCGCACCCTGGCCATGACCTATTACGCCGACCTTGAAGTGTCGGTGATCGACAAGCTGCCGCCCGGGCGCACGCCGGTTGTCACCCGCGTCATCGACCAGCAGCGGCGCGACGAAGTCATCGACCGGGTGCATGCGGCAGCGCAGGAAGGCCGCCAGGTCTACTGGGTCTGCCCGCTGATCGAGGAGTCCGAGGCGCTGCAGCTGCAGACTGCAACCGACACCCATGCAACGCTGGTGGCGGCGCTGCCCGACCTGCGCGTGGGGCTGGTGCACGGTCGCCTGAAGACCGCCGAAAAGCAGGAAGTCATGGACGCCTTCACCCGCGGCGAGATCCATGCCCTGGTCGCCACCACCGTCATCGAGGTGGGTGTGGACGTGCCCAACGCCTCGCTGATGGTGATCGAGCATGCGGAGCGTTTCGGCCTGTCGCAGCTGCATCAGCTGCGCGGGCGCGTCGGTCGCGGGTCGACCGCCAGCGTCTGCCTGCTGCTCTACCAGAGTCCGCTGGGGATGGTGGCAAAGCAGCGCCTGGCCACCATGCGCGAGACCACCGACGGCTTCGAGATCGCCCGGCGCGACCTTCAGATTCGCGGCCCCGGCGAGTTTCTCGGCGCACGCCAGTCCGGCCAGGCGTTGCTGCGCTTTGCCGACCTGGAAACCGACCAGTGGCTGGTCGAAGAGGCCCGCACCCTGGCGCAGACGCTCTTGGCCGAGTCGCCCGCAACCGTGGAGGCGCACCTGGCGCGCTGGCTGGGCGCGCGCGAGGAATTCCTCAAGGTCTAGCCGAACCGGCGCTGCGCCAGTCACCTGCCGCGCCCTTGTGCGATCATGTCGGCATGACGCTTACCGAACTCAAGTACATCGTGGCAGTGGCCCGCCACAAACATTTCGGCCATGCCGCCGAAGCCTGCTTCGTCGCCCAGCCGACCCTGTCGGTGGCCATCAAAAAGCTCGAAGACGAGCTCGGCGTGGTCATCTTCGAGCGCGGCGGCAGCGAGATCTCGATGACGCCGCTGGGCGCGCAGATCGTGGCCCAGGCCGAACGGGTGCTGGAGCAGACCGCCTCGATCAAGGAAATCGCCAAGCAGAACAAGGATCCGCTGGTCGGCCCCTTCCGGCTGGGCATCATCTACACGATCGCGCCGTACCTGCTGCCTTCGCTGGTGCGCAACATGATCGAGCAGGTGCCGCAGATGCCGCTGATCCTGCAGGAAAATTTCACCGTCAAGCTGCTCGACATGGTGCGCCAGGGCGAACTCGATGCCGCCATCATGGCGTTGCCGTTTTCCGAGCACGGCCTGCTGGTGCAGCCGCTCTACGACGAGCCGTTCGTGGTGGCACTGCCAAAACACCATCCGTGGGCAGGCAGGCAGAACATTGCGGCGGCCGACCTGAAATCGGAGACCATGCTGCTTCTCGGCAATGGGCACTGTTTCCGTGACCAGGTGCTGGAGGTCTGTCCCGAGATGGCGCGCTTTTCCAACGGCGGCGACGGCATTTCCCGCACCTTCGAAGGCTCGTCGCTGGAAACCATCCGTCACATGGTCGCCTCCGGCATCGGCATCACGGTGCTGCCGCAGGCTTCGGTGCCGGACATGCAGACCCAGGATGGCATGCTGCGTTACGTGCCCTTCGCCGAGCCCGCGCCGGTGCGCCAGGTCGTCATCGCGTGGCGCAAGAGCTTCACCCGCGGCGCGGCGATCGAGGCGATCCGCCAGGCTGTTTTGGCCTGCGATCTGCCGGGCGTGACCATGCTTGCCGAGGCAGCCGTTGCGCAAGACTGAGATGGGACCTGAACGCAGCGCTTGTGCGTCGCGCCTTCTGCTCTACCTGCGCCTGATCCGGCTGGACAAGCCGATCGGCATCCTGCTGCTGCTGTGGCCGACGCTGTGGGCCTTGTGGCTGGCAGCCGATGGCCCGCCGCCCTGGAAAATCCTGGTGATTTTTACCCTCGGCACCGTCCTGATGCGCTCGGCCGGATGCGCCATTAATGACTACGCCGACCGCGAGTTCGACCGTCACGTGCAGCGCACCGCCGGCCGCCCGCTGACTTCCGGCCATATCGCGCCATGGGAAGCGGTGGCCATTGCGGGCGTGCTGGCCTTGCTGTCGTTCGCGCTGATCCTGCCCTTGAACGGCCTGACCAGAAGCCTGTCGGTCGCCGCCGTGGCAATCGCCGCCAGCTATCCGTATTTCAAGCGCTTCTTTGCCATACCGCAGGCATATCTGGGCATTGCCTTCGGCTTCGGCATACCGATGGGTTTTGCAGCGGTCACCGGCGCCGTGCCGGCTGCCGCCTGGTGGCTGCTGGCGGCAAACGTCTTCTGGGCGATTGCCTACGACACCGAATACGCCATGGTCGACCGCGAAGACGACCTGAAGATCGGCATCCGCACCTCGGCGATCACTTTCGGCCGCTTCGACGTGGCGGCGGTCATGCTGTGCTGCGCGCTCGCCCTGGTTCTGGTCGGCATCGTCGGCTGGCAGTTCGGCCTGCGCGGCGCCTTCCTGGCGGGGCTGGCGGTTGCAGCCGGCTGCGCCCTCCATCATTACCGGTTGATCCGACGCCGCGCGCGCGACGGCTGCTTTGCCGCCTTTCGGCACAACAACTGGCTCGGTGCGGCGATCTTTGCGGGCGTTGCCGCCGACTACGCATTACGTTGAGAAATTTGACAATCCTCAAAGGTATTTGAGAGTTGCTGCGTACACTCAAACGATGCCTGCGGCTGGTGTCCGGCCGCGCAAGCCTGAAGAGGTTCATCATGGAAGAGAGCATTCAGAAGACCGCAACCACCCGCGCCTTTGCCCGCGACCTGCAATCGATGCTGCAGGAAGCCGAAACCCTGGTGCGCAACGCCGGGCAGCAATTGCGCGACGATTACCGTACCGCCCGCGACCGGGTCGCCTCGACCGTCAGCACCTCGCTGAGCGACGCAAAAAAGAGCTTCAATACCGTCGAGGATTCTGTCCTGACGCGCGCGCGCAACACGGCACGCACCACCAACAGCTTCGTGGTCGAGCATCCGTGGCAGGCGTTTGCAGCCGGCGCCTGCATCGGCTTCGTGCTGGGCGTGCTGAGTTCGCGCCGCTAGGTTGTGTTGGACAGGCGTAGCGAGCGATTCGGATCGGTGTCGAGGAAGCGCATGCGCACATCGGTGCGCAAGGCACCGCAGGCGCAAAGTCGCAGCGCGCAGTAGTTTTTCAAACACAGCCTGGCGTGGGCTGTCGCGGCAGGCGCTGTCTGCCCGCCCGTTCCCCTGCCGGCAGTCAATCCCGCCCGAATTCCTCGCCCAGGGCAGTGCCGCGCGCGGCAGCGGCCTCGATGGCGCGCACGATTGCTTCGGCAACGCCGCTTTCCTGCATGCTGGTCAGGGCTGCATGGGTCGTGCCGCCCTTCGAGGTCACGCGCTCGCGCAGCACCGCCACCGGTTCCCGCGCACCGGCGGCCAGCTGGGCGGCGCCGACGAATGTGGCAATCGACAGTTCGCTCGCCTGCGCCGCCGTCAGACCGAGGCCGACCCCGGCCTTCTGCATCGCCTCGATGAAATAGAAGACGTAGGCCGGGCCGC
>JANXSS010000125.1 GCA_025356535.1 Herminiimonas sp. | reverse complement strand
TCGGGCCCTGGATGCGCGCGCACGACATCAAGATCCTGTTTGCCGTGCCGGGCATCGTGCTGGCCACCATGTTCGTCACCTTTCCCTTCGTTGCGCGCGAACTGATTCCGCTGATGCAGGCGCAGGGCAGCGAAGAAGAGGAAGCCGCGCTGGTGCTGGGCGCCTCCGGCTGGAAGACCTTCTGGCATGTGACGCCGCCCAACATCAAGTGGGGCCTGCTGTATGGCGTCATCCTCTGCAATGCGCGGGCGATGGGCGAATTCGGCGCGGTCTCGGTGGTCTCGGGTCACATCCGCGGCGAGACCAACACGGTGCCGCTGCAGGTCGAGATTCTTTACAACGAATACAACTTCACCGCCGCCTTTGCCGTTGCCTCGCTGCTGGCATTGCTGGCGCTGGCAACGCTGGTGGTGAAGTCGATCATCGAATGGCGCCTGCGGGCCGAGACGCACGACACCGATGCTTCGCTGCAGCGCGAGGCAGCGCCGGCGTCACCCTTTCGCGTCACACCACGGGTCACAGGGAGCATCTCGTAATGGCAATCGAAGTTCGCAACATACACAAGCGCTTCGGCAACTTCGTCGCATTGAACGATGTGTCGCTGAATTTTCCGGCCGGTGAGCTGACCGCGTTGCTCGGGCCTTCAGGCTGCGGCAAGACCACGCTTTTGCGCATCATCGCCGGGCTGGAGAGTCCGGACGCCGGCGTCGTGCTGCTCGATGGCGAGGACGCCTCGGCGCGCCACGTGCGCGAGCGCCAGGTCGGTTTCGTCTTCCAGCACTATGCGCTGTTCAAGCACATGACAGTGTTCGAGAACATCGCCTTCGGCCTGCGCGTCAAGCCGCGCGCCCAGCGCGCCAGCGACGCCGACATCCGCATCAAGGTCATGCAGCTGCTGGAACTGGTGCAGCTGGACTGGCTGGCGCAGCGCTATCCGCCGCAGCTCTCGGGCGGCCAGCGCCAGCGCATTGCGCTGGCGCGCGCGCTGGCCGTCGAGCCGCGCGAGCTGCTGCTCGACGAACCTTTCGGCGCGCTCGATGCGAAGGTGCGCAAGGAGTTGCGGCGCTGGCTGCGCCGCCTGCACGACGACCTGAAAGTGACCAGCATCTTCGTCACGCACGACCAGGAAGAGGCGCTCGAAGTGGCCGACCAGATCGTGCTGATGCATCACGGCCGGGTCGAGCAGATCGGCGCGCCGGCCGCGGTCTATGAGCATCCGGCCTCGCCGTTCGTCTACGGCTTCCTGGGCAACGTCAACCTGTTTCACGGACGCGTGCATGAAGGCGTGCTCGACGCCGGCGGCATCCTGCTGGAAGCGCCCGACCATGCGCAGGCGCAGGATGCGGCCGGCACCGGTTACGTGCGGCCGCACGATTTCGAGATCGACCGTCCGGCGCCGGGTGTCGAAGGCATTGCCGTGCGGCTGCGGCGCGCCCATGCGATCGGGCCGCTGGCGCAGCTGGAACTGGCGCGCGACGATGACGGCGGCATGGTCGAAGCGGTGATACCGGCCGAGCGCTTCGCGCAACTGGCCTTGCAGGAAGGCGATGCGCTGGTGCTGCGGCCGCGGCGCTTGCGCGTGTTCGTCGGCGCCGATGGCGGCACTGCGACGACTGCCGCGGCAAGCGAGGCGCCGCTGGCACATGGAGCAGGCAGGCCGGTGCCGGGCCCCGGTGCCGCACGGTTGCAGGAGCACGCATGAACCTCCAGCAGCTGCGCTCGGTGCGCGAAGCCGCGCGCCGGGGCTACAACCTGACCGAGGTCGCCAATGTCCTGTTTACCTCGCAGCCAGGCGTGTCGCGCCAGATCCGCGAACTCGAAGATGAACTCAGCGTGGAAATCTTCGAGCGCAACGGCAAGCGGCTGACCGGCCTGACCGAGCCGGGCAAGGGCATCCTGCTGATCGTCGACCGCTTGCTGCTGGAAGCGGAAAACCTGCAGCAGGCCAGCCTGGAATTTGCCGGCAAAAAAAGCGGCACGCTGACGGTGGCCACCACCCACACCCAGGCGCGCTACGTGCTGCCGAAAGTGGTGCAGGCGTTTCGTGCGGCCTTTCCCGAAGTGCGCATCGCGCTCCAGCAGAGTTCGCCGGAACACATCGCCGAATGGGTCCTGTCCGGCAAGGCCGATGTGGGCATCGCAACGGAGGGCCTGAGCCAGTTCGAGGACCTGATCTCCTTTCCCTGCTACGAGTGGCAGCACGTCATCGCGGTGCCGGAAGACCATCCGCTGGGCCGCATTGCGCGCCCCACGCTCAACGACCTGGCGGCCTATCCGCTGATCACCTATGACCTCGGCTTCACCGGCCGCAGTCATATCGATGCGGCCTTCCAGGCAGCCGGGCTGACACCCGACATCGTCCTCACCGCAATGGATTCGGACGTGATCCAGCAATACGTGGCGCTCGGCCTGGGCGTGGGCATCGTTGCCTCGATGGCGCAAGGCGGGCAGCGCACCCATGCCTTGCAGGCGATCGAAGCCGGACACCTGTTCGCTGCCAACGTGACGCGGCTGGCAGTGCGGCGCGGTGCGTATCTGCGCTCCTACACCGTCGACTTCATCCTGCAGTTCGCGCCTTCACTGCAGCGCAGCGAGATCGAACGGGTCACGCATATCGGCGCCGACTAGGCGGTGTCTGACAGGCTGCTGCGCGCTCCGGCTTTGCGCCTGCGGTGCTCTGCGTACCAACGTAGGCGTGTGCTACCGGCACAAGTCCGAAACGCTCGCTGCGCCTGTCGAACACGGCGCAGCGGGCCGTCCGGCACGCTGCGCCCGCCCGCCGGGCTCAGGGCGACAGTCGCGCGCCGCTGGCTTTTTTGGTGCGCACGTCCGGCACGATCTTTTCCATCACCGCCATGCGGAAAGCGGTCGCCGGATGGATCGCCGTGTAGCCGTTCAATACCGATGCCGGCACCTGCGCATCGAGCCGCTGCCAGAAGCGCTGGGCGCCATCGATGTCGTAGCCGGCACGCGCCAGCATGTAGAGCGACAGCGTGTCGGCCGCCGCATCGACATCCTGCGGGAACGGCTTGACGCCTGCCAGGCCGCTCATGATGTCGGCGTCCGGATGGATCCGGATCAGGTTGTCGATGATGCTGCCCAGGGTCGCGCTCATGCGCAGCCGTGCCGGATGGCCAAGCGCGCTGTGCGCCATTTCGCGCGCAATGACGTAGGCCAGTTCCGTGTCGCTCTTGACGAAACCGAGCATGCCGCGCGTGATCAGGACCCGGTGGCCATCGGTGTAGGCATTGATGTTTTCCGCATCGCCGAATTCGATGCCGAAGGCGCAGGCCAGCGTCAGCGGGACCACCGGTGCCAGCGGCGCCTGGTTGCGCAGCAACGACAGCTTGACGCTGGCGCGGGCGTTGACCAGCGGCCCCAGGATCGATGCCGCCAGGCGTTCTGCATTCGGTCCCTGCGGCATCGGCTTGTCGTCGACTGCGAGCAGCACGTCGCCGGCGCGCAGACCCGCCTGCGCCGCGCCGCTGCCCGGCAGCACCGACATGATGTGCAGCCGCTCGCCGAGGCCGAAACCGCGCTCGGCCGCATCGGTGAATTCACTGGTGTACGAATACTTGTTCTTTGCGGTAAAGCCGAGCAGCTTGCGCGCATTGCCCTTGCACAGGTCGGTGTTGTTGACCAGCAGCGGCGCGGCGACGCGGTACAGGCGGTCCTGCAGGCCGACGCGCACCTTCAGGGCATCCTGCTCGGGCGTGTTGGCGATGACGGCAGCAGGGGTTTCGAAGGCCGGTGTCTCGGCTGCCCGGCCCGGCAGGATCGAGGGCAGCGGCGTGCTGGCGCAACCGGCCAGCAACAGGGCGGCAAGCGTGGTGGCAAGCGTGGCGCCGGTGGCGGTGCGCACAGCCGGCAAGCGTGTCATCGCCGGCGGCAAGCTAAAGGGCGCCATCAATGTTTCCCCGTGCTGCCGAAGCCGCTGTCGCCGCGCTCGCTGGCGCCGAATGCCTCGACCACGTTGAAGCCGACCTGCAGCACCGGCACGATCACCAGTTGCGCCAGGCGCTCCATCGGCTGCAGCACGAAGGCTTCGCTGCCGCGGTTCCAGGTCGATACCATCAGCTGGCCCTGGTAATCGGAATCGATCAGGCCGACCAGGTTGCCGAGCACGATGCCGTGCTTGTGGCCCAGGCCGCTGCGCGGCAGGATCATCGCCGCCAGGCCGGGGTCGCCGATGTGAATGGCGATGCCGACAGGGATCAGGTGCGTGCTGCCGGGGGCGATCGTCAGCGGCGCGTCGATGCAGGCGCGCAGGTCGAGGCCGGCGCTGCCGGGCGTGGCATAGGCCGGCATCTGCTCGCGCAGGCGCCGGTCGAGGATTTTCAGGTCGATGGTTGTCATGTAAAAATAATGGAATTATTCAGGAATTACGAGCGGCTGCATTGACAGCCGTCGTGCGATTTCAGCGACCAGCTGACGTGCCAGCACGATCTTTTCGGCCGGCGCCAGATGCACCACGCCGTTGGCATCGAACAGCACCAGTTCATTGCGGTCGCTGCCGAAGGTCTGGTGGCCGATGTTGCCGACCAGCAGAGGAATGTTTTTTTTCAGGCGTTTTTCGCTGCCATGCTGCAGCAGGTTTTCGGACTCCGCTGCAAAGCCCACGCAATACGGATGGTCCGCCAGTGCGGCGACATCGGCCAGTATGTCGGCATTCTGCGCGAACTGCAGCGCCGGCGTGTTGCCGTCTGCCGTCTTCTTGATCTTTTGCGTGCTCACGTTCGCAACCCGCCAGTCGGCCACGGCTGCCACGGCAATGAAGGCGTCCTGCCCGGCCACATGGGACATCACCGCCGCATGCATCTGCGCGGCGCTGCGCACGTCGATGCGGGTCACGCCGGCCGGTGTGGCCAGCGCGGTCGGGCCCGACACCAGCAGCACGGTCGCGCCGGCCTCGCGCGCCGCGCGGGCGACTGCATAC
>JANXSS010000066.1 GCA_025356535.1 Herminiimonas sp. | reverse complement strand
CCGCCGCAACCGGCGAGCAGCAGAATCGTCATCACGCTTGCCGAGCGTTTCAGGTATCGCATGTTGGCTCCGTAGTCTGTCGGTTCGGTCCGAATCGGCGTAGCCGAATGCGGACATCGCGGCAGCGGTGATCGGGTAAGACCGTAAGACTGGTTGACAGGATTGACCGCAGAAAAATTCGTGCGCTTGCATGCCGCGCTGCTTGATGCGGGTCATGCATGTGCACGGTAAATTTCTGTCGGGCAGTCGCGTTGATGCCGGTCAATGGAGAATTCGTACGCAGAGCTTGCGTGCTGCTCTAGTCTTGATCGCACGCATACCGGAATGCCAGCGCAGGCCAGTCAGTTGCCGGCAGTACGCACACGCGTAGACGCCCCCGGCGCGCCGTGTCATGACCTGGCCGACCTGCCTATCCAGCCAACTCCACTTCCGGAAAAAAATGAAAACCGTATCGATCGTCGCAATCGCCCTTCTTGGCATCAATGCAGCGGCATTTGCACAGAGCAGCATTGAAATCAAGGGCGCAGCAATAAGCAGCAACGCCAGCAGCAGCGCCGGCAGCAACGACGCCAGCCAGAAGAAAAAACCGGAGTCGAACCTGCCGGAGCTGCCGGCCCTGGTCGACGCAACCGGCAAGGTCGCAGGCCCGTATGTGCCTTCCGGGCAAACCGTCATCCTGCGTATCGATGGCGCTCTCATCGCCGCTACCGTGACCAACCAGCTCGATGTCAACATACCGTTCCCCTCGCTCGGCCAGCAAAGCGGCTCGACCTACCGCTGGGCGCTCGGAGAGGTAACCTGGTTCCTGTCGAGCGATTGCTCGGGTCCGCCGATTCCGCTTGCGTCGGCCGGGCTGCGGCCGGTGGCTTTCACGCAGGACAAGCGTACCGGCGCCCTGACTGCTTATATTGGCGGCACGGGCCTGTCGACACCGAAGCCGGCCAACTCGGTGCGCCAGCCGTCGCTTGGAAAAGGACCACAGGGCGGTCAGTGCACCCAGCAATTCCCCTTCGGCGGCACCATCCAGGGGTTTGATGTGGAACAGACGGTGGTAGTGTCCCAGCGTTTTCCCGAGCCGCTGACAGTACGGTAGCGGCCGTCAGGCGGTTGTAAAAAAATTACCGGACAAGAAAGCGACGGACAGGAAAACGCCTGCAGAAGCAGGCGTGGTCAGGCAGTCGATCGCAGCACAGTGAACAGGCTGCCGGCACGATGCCGGTAGCGCGGTGCACTGGCTTATTTTGCCTTCAGCTCTGCCGTTGCCATTTTTTCCTTGGCTTCGGCGTCCTTCTTGCAGGCGCTCTTTTCGGCGCCAGACAGTTTTTTGCATGCTGCCTTGGCGGTTTTTTCATCTGCCTTGATCTGTTTCTTGGCAGCGCTGCGTTCGGCGCGTGTCATCTTCGCGGCCAGCTGGCCAGTAGTTGCCATCGGCGCAGCAGCAGGGGCGGCTGCCGGTGCCATTGGAGCAGCGCCAGGCGCTGCGGTATGCGCTGCAGCAAAGGCGCCGGCCGAGCTTACGCAAGCGGCGGCAAGAATTAAGCGATGAATAAGTTTCATGTCGGATCTCCGGTGGATTCAAATACGCCAAATCACTTTCAGCTATTGCCAAACGTTATCCATCATTACAGCGTTGACAATACCGGCCGCCATTTGTCGGGCCCAATGTTAGCCATTTCGCATACGAGGGATCGGTATGCGGTACCGGCGTCTCCGATACTTGCCCAGCCGTGTAAAGGCCCGGTCGGCGCGCAGTTTTTTCGATTACCATGAGGCGCATGACAGACATCGACATACGTTATCAGGTACAGCAGCGCAAGATCGGGACAGGCGGGGAGCCGCCCGTATTTGCTCGTGCCATGAAAAGCAAGGAGGGCGCCTTCGAGGGCGTGTCCTTCATCCGCAACAAGGACAAGGCCTCCGTCATGACGCTGGCCGAAGCGCAGGAGGTTGTCGACTGGGCAGCCGGCAAGCTCCGCGCGAGCCAGTACGTCACCACGATCATCTGCAAGGGACAGTAGCCACACGGTGCCGGTTGCAATTTCCTACGTTCGATCTAGTCCAAGGCCTACAGTCGTGCACTGTGCATCTCGCTAAGCTGACATGCCGGCAAAGGATTTTTCCGATGTCGATCACTCAAAAGGAGACCGAAATGACGACATTGAAACGTTACGTGCTGCTCGTGGGCGCGCTGGCCATTGCCAGTGGTGCCTATGCACAAAAGCCTGCCGGTGACGGTTCCGCGACACCGGCCAACGACACCGGTGCAGCCATGGGCGGTAGTGCAACAGGCGGGATGGGTGCTGCAGGTACCGGCGCAGCAGGCAGCGCCGATTCGAGCGCAACCGGTGCATCTGATGGTAGCAGTACCGGTCAGGCAACAACGAAAGGCGCCCAGCCAGCCCACGGCAAGGCAACCAAGGCGCGCCAGGGACAGACGGGGGCTGACGGTGCGGGTGCCTCCGGCGCCTCCGGTGCATCGGGTGCTTCCGGTGCCGCGGGAGGCAAAACCAGGAATCGGCCATCCCAGTCTGGCGCTGTATCCGATACCGATCCGGCGAAGGAAAGAACGCCGGGTGGCGTTGGCGCCAGTGGCGACAGTACCGGTCTGACTGCACCGAATCCGCCGGGGCCGAGCAGTCCCGCGGGCGCATCGTCGACACAGTCGGCAACGCCGCCATCGAAGTGAACAGCATTGCCAAGCGGTTACGTTAAAACGATAGTGCCTTCTGCGCAGACGCAGGAGTTTTTCTCAAGCATGCGGGCAAGTGCAGCGCGGGTTCAGGGTATCCGGCAGAAATGGTGTCCGGCGACTTCAAGCCTGCATGCACGCCCGCAAATTACGTTCCCATGCAAGGGTTAGGGCCGAGCGAGGAAAGTCATGTCCATCAATACCGCAACACTGGAAGCACTGCATCGACAGTTGTGTCACTTGGCAACGCGTTTGAATGACGATTGCAGACCGCCCGACACTGCACTCGAACCCGGCGATACGTTACTGGACGACGCGCGTGCATGCGATTTCCTGCTGCCAAGTCCTTTGACACTTCTTACTCTGCAAGACAGCGTACAAAAAAAGATTGAAACCGTTGCAGTGTTGATGGAGCGCGCCAAAGTACATGAATCGTTGCCGCGCGCCGCGCAGGCCGCCGCCGAAGAAGAAAACGCGTTCATTGAGGACGATTATGCAACGCCTGTCACCCCGCGCAACGACGACGGTAACGGCTGATACGTTCGCTACTCGCTGAGCATCCACGTCGTACAACGCCCCAGGTCTGCTCGCCGGCTGCAGGTTATAAGGCAACCGGTCAACGGCAATTTTCTTGCTGAAATAAATGCAACTAACAGTTTGCAGGACACTTCTTTTTCTTTTTCTTTTTCTTTTGGCTAGGGCGTTAGGCTTCTTGTCTGGTTTATGGGTTTATTTTTTTCGATAATTGAGCACCGGTTTTCAGTCATGGCTTGTAGTGTTGCTGCTTCAGGTTGTGGCGTTGCTGCTTGGGGTAAGTTGTTCTGCGTGCATACAAATTATCGTTAGATGCATTATGTATTTGTAGTGGTTTAGCTGTCTTGGGCGTGCCAGCCAGTAAAGTGCCGACCGGCGAACCATTATTATTTACATAATGTTTATTATACGAATGAATTGTGTTACGGCTAAATTAGAATGTCTCCAAAAAACGGCATGTGCGACAGGTTGAAAAATAGTGCATGGCCGCGCAGGCCCGGGGCCGGTGTCTGCCACGCAGACGCTTTACCGTTCCCTTGCTGAAGCAGGCTGGCGTCACCCGGTCCTTCGAGAAAATTTTCCACGCGCATACGCGCGCCATGCAACCCTTCGAACCGGATTGCGGTTGTACAACGCGCTTGTCGCGCTCCCCACGGCACGCCCTGCGCCTTGCACCGCGGCCCTAATCGCTGCGCATCACATACACACCAATGTGAATTTGGCTCTGGCGTTCAGCTACCTGACGCGCAACATTGGCGATGCCCCTGTCCAGGCAAGCAGCGCCGGGAAGCGGTTCAGGTAGTTTCGCCTTACAACACGTAAATGCCGATTGCAATCGATCACTGTTTCCGGGTGTCGCTATCATTGCACCCTTGCAACACTTTGGAACATGGTGCTGAACATGACTATTCCTTGCATAACCGATCCCGCCTCCGGCTCATTGGCATTGCGGCTACTGCAATCGGAGACGGGCGAATCCGCAATGTCGCCGGGGTCGGCCTTGCCTGAGGGATATTCAGCGTCATCGAGGCGCCGCAGCGCCAGCAGCTTGCAGGAAGACATGGCTACGTCGCGCAACACCAGGCCTCGCATTACACCATCACCGGAAACGCCACTGGAAAAGCTGCCGCCTTTTTTAAAGAACCACGTCGGCAGTTTTTTTGCCCTCGGAAGCAAACATGCAAGCAGGCTGCAGGTTCAAAGCAAGCAGCTTCATGGCGCCTTCCATGAACAGGCGCTGGCCGACCGGCTGGCGTGCGCGCTCGATTCCCCACCGCCAGCACCTGTCCCGAGCAGTCATTTCATCGGCATCATCGACGCAGCCGAGGCATTGCCGCCAGCGTTACGCTGCGCGGTGCTGGAACGGATCCCGCCCCGGCTTTGCCGTGACCTGCATCATTGCGGCAACAACATGGAAGCCGTGATCAGCCGATTGATGACAGCCGCTTGTAACGGACTGGATCCAAAACAGCAGTATCTGTTGCTGGAAAATATCAGCACCGTTTTCGCGTTTCCAGATTTTCGCCGGCATTTCAATAATTTGGGCAGCACTGTCGTCGAAACGCTGCCAATGGCGCGCGTTTTCAAGCTTTTTTTCCTCAGGATGATGCGGCTGTTCAAGTTTGATCGGGGTGGCAGGGGTCTCTCGACTGCCCTGGCGCAAGATCCGGCACACCGGATCAGCGCGGGAACCGCTGTCGACAGGGATACGGTCTTGAATCAACATGCCGCCTGCGCCGTGACATCTTTTGCCCGCGGCTTGTACCTAGTGCGCGACCAGGTAAAGCGTGCCGCGCTCTGGCACTACATGGTCGGGCAATTGGCGCGCTGCGACCTGCAGGTACAGGCGAGCCTGCTGCCGCGGTTGCTGCCATCGATCGCTTTCCTCGAGCCGCAAGAACGGCGGGTGAACCAATTCGAGAAAATGCTGACGTTGATTTCTCAGCTGCCGCCGGACTTGCAGCCCGAACCTGTGCGCCACGTGCTGGACCAGCTGGAACACATTGCCGACCCGCAGGCCAATGCAGCATTTTTCGATCGACTGTTCCAAGTCACAGGCAATGCGCCTGCTGCGCACCAGCCTATGTTGCTCAGGAATTATGCCAACGCCTTGTATCAGCGCCCGCCCCACGCCCGGGCCGCGCTGTTTGACAGACTCATGGAGCTGACGGCGACAATCCCCGCGCATGCGCGCGCGCCGATCCTCGAGGCACTGGCCTGCGAGATCGACGTTCATCCGCAAGGCCCGCAGCGCATTGCCGCCTACGATGCACTGTTCCGGGCGATAGGCGAGCTACCGGCGCCAGCGCAGAGCGTGCCGGCCGAGCGGCTGTTTTCCGCCATCGAGTGCCTGCCGCCTGACGAGACGCGTCACGTCAGGTTCATCGATGCGATCGATTTCATAAGGCTCCATCCCGTCGAAAACCGGTTTGGCATGATTGACCAGCTGCAAGACATGATCTGGTGCCAGCCGAGCATCGCTGCGGAACGGCATTGCCTGGGCGAGTTGCTGCAGGCATCAAGGGCGCAGTCGGCGCAGCAGCGACAGCATACGATCTCGCTGCTCTACGATGCCGATTTCAGCGCCTATGAAGACACAGCCAGGTTTTCCCTGGTGCATACGATTTTTCGGGAAGTCACTGCTCTGCCAAAGGCGGAGCAAGGCGCGCTGATCGTGCGGGCCGCAGCACAGGCGCGCCATATCGAGGCACCCTACATGCAGATGCTTTTCGGCGACCTGATCCGGCATGCCCTTGCCCTGCCGGATGATGTACGTGAAGAGACCCTGCAGCAGGTCGCAATACAGACTGCCGACGCAGTGCGCACGCTCGACTACGATGGCGTAGCGCCTGGTGAACTGCCCGTGCTTTTCATGGCCCTGGTCCAAACGTCCGACAAGCTGCCAGTGTCCATGCGCCTCGACTTGCTGGTGCAGCTGAAGCAGTCGCTGAGCAACTGCCCGGGCACATCGCTCGTGGCCGCCAACAGCGCGATCACCGCCAAAGTGAATCACCTGCCACCCATGCAGATCCAGCAATTCCTCGACTCCAGCCGCGGCCACTAGCGTTGGCATCGACTGGCCGACGACGCGAAAGCGCCGCCCGTTTCCAGGGTCGTCAAGCGATCATTGCTTCGGCCCTCAGATCATTGCAAGCGGCTGCGGGATGGTTGGCGCCGGAAACAACGCCGCCAGTTCCGCGCGCTGGGCCGGCGTCAGCGGCTGCGTGATTGCGCGCAAATTTTCCTCAAGCCGGATGCGGTGGCTGGTCTTCGGTATGACGAAGACATCCTGCTGTGCCAGCAACCAGCCGAGCGCTGCATGGGTCGGCGTGATCGCATGCCGCCTTGCAAACTCATTGAGCTTGCGGTGCTTCAGCAGCGCGCCCTGCTCCAGCGGCGAATAGGCCATCACCGATATGCCCTGTTGCCGGCAGAACGGCAGCAGGTCGAGTTCGACCGCGCGTCGCGTCAGGTTGTACAGGATCTGGTTGGTGGCAACGGCCTGCCCGCCAGCCAGCGCGCACCACTCGCGCATGGCAGCGGTATCGAGGTTGCTGACGCCAAAATGCCGGATCTTGCCCTGGCGCTGCAGCGCCAGCAGCCCATCGAGGACCTGCGCCAGCGGCACCGCGCCCCGCCAGTGCAGCAGGTACATGTCGAGGCGATCGGTGCGCAGGCGCTGCAACGAGCGTTCGCAGGCCGCTGCCATGGCGGCCGGCGTCGCATTGTGCGGATAGACCTTGCTGACCAAAAAAGCGGCATCGCGGCGACCGGCGAGCGCCTCCCCGATCAGGGATTCGGACTGGCCGTCGCCGTACATTTCTGCCGTGTCGATAAGCGACAGGCCGGCGTCGAGGCCGGCCTGCAGGGTTGCGATCTCTTCGGCGCGGCGGCTGCGGTCTTCGCCGATGCACCAGGTACCCATGCCGAGGGCGGTGACGGCTTCGCCTGAAGGCAATATAATTTTCTGCATGAATCCTCCAGTCTTGCTGAAAATCCTGCGCGCGACGGTATCTGCGCCGTCAATGATCGCCTGCGCATTCCTGGCCGGCTGCACCGGCATGGGTCCCGCTCCCGCCAGTCGGGCAACCGTGCAGCCGGAGGCTTTCACGCATCGTTCCACGGCCGAGCCGATTCAACGATACTACAGGTGCGTCTCCGATGCCGCCCTGCCGATGGCCGGCGCGCCGGGTAGTGCACGCGACATTGCCGGTGCGGCAGCGGCGCGCTGCGAGGCGGCACTGCGTGCGATCGTGCAGGCGCTGGAGGATGAAAATGCCGGAACGGCGTTGGGCGACACCTATGCGAATGCCTACGGCGACACGCTCAGGAAGCAGGTGATCCGCCACACGGCCGCAAAGGTGGCCGTGGCGAGGAAAAGATAGCTGTCGCGTCACCCGTCATGCAGGTGCGAGCGCATGCACGCCCGCAGTGATCTCGTAGGAGCGCAGGCGCGCCGCATGATCGAAAACCTGGGACGTGATCATCAGTTCATCGGCGCCGGTGCGGGCAATGAAGGCATCCATCTGGCGCGCCACCGTCTCGGGCGAGCCGATTGCCGAGGATGACAGCACCGATGCGAGCATCTCCCGCTCCATCGGTCCGATGCGTTGCAGGTAATCGGCCATGGGCGGCGGCAGTTGCGACGGCCGGCCGCTGCGCAGGTTGACGAAGGCCTGTTGCATCGATGTCGCCAGCAATGCGGCTTCCGCGTCGCTGTCCGCGGCGAACACGTTGTACCCCAGCATCACGTACGGCCGGGCCAGTTGGGCCGACGGCTTGAAGCTTGCGCGGTAGATGTCGATCGCCTGCATCATCTGCGCCGGCGCGAAGTGCGACGCGAAAGCATAGGGCAGGCCGAGCATCGCGGCGAGCTGGGCGCCGAACAGGCTGGAACCCAGGATCCAGACCGGAACTTTGG
>JANXSS010000391.1 GCA_025356535.1 Herminiimonas sp. | reverse complement strand
GCGCCTTCTTCGGTCAGCACCAGGCGGCGCGTCGAGCGGTGCAGCAAGCGCACGCCGAGCTCCTTTTCAAGCGCGTCGATGCGCCGGCCGACGATTGCCGGCGTCACCTTCAGGCTCAGTGCGGCTGCCGCAAAGCTGGTTTTTTCGACCGCCATGACGAGCGCTTCGATCTGCTTGAGCTTGTCCATGCATCCTTGATTTTGCGGTTCGATAATATACCTGGAGTATATAGTCGAGTGCCTGATACTGGTATTGCCGATGGCTGTCGGCTGGCCTAACATCGTGTCATTCCTAATCATTCAAATAACACGGAGATTCGCCATGGCCAGGATGACCGCAGCAGAAGCCGCAGTACACGTGATGGAAAAAGAGGGCATCACCGTCGCCTTTGGCGTGCCGGGCGCGGCCATCAATCCGCTCTATGCTGCAATGCGCAAAAGAGCGTCCATCAAGCACATCCTGGCGCGCCATGTCGAGGGCGCCTCGCACATGGCCGAGGGCTACACCCGTGCCATGCCGGGCAACATCGGCGTGTGCATCGGCACCTCCGGCCCGGCCGGCACCGACATGATCACCGGGCTGTATTCGGCGCAGGCCGATTCGATACCAATTCTCTGCATTACCGGCCAGGCGCCGCGCGCCCGGCTGCACAAGGAAGACTTCCAGGCGGTCGACATCGAGTCAATTTCCAAGCCGGTCACCAAGTGGTCGGTGCTGGTGCGCGAACCGGCGCTGGTGCCGCAGGTGTTTGCCCAGGCCTTTCACCTGATGCGCTCGGGCCGGCCCGGTCCGGTGCTGATCGACCTGCCGTTCGACGTGCAGATGGCCGAGATCGAGTTCGACCCAGACATGTACGAGCCGCTCTCGCTGCACAAGCCGCGCGCCACGCGCCGCCAGATCGAAAAAGCCTTCGGCATGCTGAACGCGCACGAGCGCCCGCTGATCGTCGCCGGCGGCGGCATCATCAACGCCAATGCCTCGGCGCTCTTGGTCGAGTTTGCCGAGATCACGGGCGTGCCGGTCATCCCGACCCTGATGGGATGGGGCACGATACCCGACGACCATCCCCTGATGGCCGGCATGGTGGGTCTGCAGACCAGCCACCGCTATGGCAACGCCACCATGCTGGCGTCGGACTTCGTCATCGGCATCGGCAACCGCTGGGCCAACCGGCATACCGGCTCGATGGAGGTCTATACCAAGGGCCGCAAGTTCGTCCACATCGATATCGAGCCGACCCAGATCGGCCGCGTCTTCATGCCGGACTTCGGCATTACCTCCGACGCCTATCCGGCGCTTGAAATGCTGATCGAGGTGGCGAAGGAATGGAAGGCCGCCGGCAAGCTCAAGGACCGCAGCGGCTGGTCCGAGCGCTGCGCCGAAAGGAAGCGCACCATGCTGCGCAAGACCAGTTTCGATGCAGTGCCGATCAAGCCGCAGCGCGTCTACGAAGAGATGAACAAGGCCTTCGGTCGCGAGACCTGTTACGTCAGCACGATCGGCCTGTCGCAGATCGCCGCTGCCCAGTTCCTGCATGTCTACAAGCCGCGCAACTGGATCAACTGCGGCCAGGCCGGCCCGCTCGGCTGGACCATGCCGGCGGCGCTCGGCGTGTGCGCCGCCGACCCGAGCCGCGAAGTGGTGGCGATCTCCGGCGACTACGATTTCCAGTTCATGATCGAGGAAATGGCCGTTGGCGCGCAGTTCAAGCTGCCGTACCTGCACATCGTCGTCAACAACTCGTACCTTGGCCTGATCCGGCAATCGCAGCGCGGCTTCGAAATGGACTTCTGCGTGCAGCTGGCCTTCGACAACATCAATGCGCCGGAGTTGAACGGCTACGGCGTCGATCACGTGGCGGTCGTAACAGGCCTTGGCTGCAAGGCGATCCGGGTGACGAAACCGGACGAGCTGCAGGCCGCCTTCACCGAAGCGCGCGCGCTCATGAAGCAGTACAGCGTGCCGGTGATGATCGAGGTCATGCTCGAGCGCGTGACCAACATCTCGATGGGCACCGAGATCGACAAGGTCAACGAGTTCGAGGACATCGATTGCCGCGCGCCGCAGGGACTCGACACACCCGGTCTGCTAGACTGAAGCGACGATGCCAGCCAACCACTCCGCAACGGCGCCAGACGCCGCACATGCCCTGAACGATCCCGCGAAATTTTTGCGCGATCTTTTTCATACCGCCGTCGACGCGGTCAGCGCCGCGCGCTGCCTGCCGGCTTTTTTGCCGCCACCGGCGGCAACCGGGCGCACCATCGTCATCGGCGCCGGCAAGGGCGCGGCCGCCATGGCGAAGGCGGTGGAAGAGCGCTGGCCCGGCAAGCTCGAAGGCCTGGTCGTGACCCGCTACGGTCACGGCGTTGCCTGCCGCGATATCGAAGTGGTGGAGGCGTCGCATCCGGTGCCGGACGACGCCGGCCGCCAGGCCGCCGCGCGCATGCTGGCGATGGTGCAGGGCCTGAGCGAAAACGACCTGGTGCTGTGCCTGATTTCCGGCGGCGGCTCGGCGCTCCTGGCCATGCCGGCGCCCGGCATCACGCTGGCGCAGAAGCAGGCGATCAACAAGGCGCTGCTCAAAAGCGGCGCCAACATTTCGGAAATCAACTGCGTGCGCAAGCACCTGTCGGCCATCAAGGGCGGGCGCCTGGCGCTGGCCTGCGCGCCGGCGCGCGTCGTGACCCTGCTCATTTCCGACGTGCCCGGCGACGACCCCGGCGTAATCGCCAGCGGCCCGACCCTGCCCGACCCGACCACCTGCGCCGAAGCACAGGCGATCCTCGACAAGTACGGCATCGCCGTCGACGACAGCGTGCGCAGCCACCTCAGTTCGGGCGCCGGCGAATCGCCCAAGCCGGGCGACGCGCGTTTTGCCCGCAACGCCACCCATGTGATCGCCACGGCCCAGCATGCGCTGGCGGCAGCCGCCGATTTTGCCCGGGCCGCAGGCGTGACGCCCTACATCCTCTCCGACGACATGGAGGGCGAATCGCGTGACGTCGCCCTGGTGCATGCGGCAATGGCGCGCCAGGTGGCGTTGCATGGCCAACCGTTTGCCCGGCCCTGCCTGATCCTTTCGGGCGGCGAGACCACTGTCACCGTGCGGGGCAAGGGCCGGGGCGGGCGCAATGCCGAATTCCTGCTCAGCTTCGCTGCCGCCGTCAACGGCATGGCCGGCATCTTCGCGCTGGCCTGCGACACCGACGGCATCGACGGCTCCGAAGACAACGCCGGTGCGCTCTACCTGCCCGACTCGATGGCGCGGGCAACGCAGCAGGGCCTGCGCGCACGCGACATGCTGGCCAATAACGACGGCTATGGTTTCTTCTCGGCGCTGGGCGACCTGATCGTGACCGGTCCGACGCGCACCAACGTCAATGATTTCCGGGCGATCCTCATTCTCTAGCCGGTACGAAGCGTTCGGGATGGCTGTAGACCACATGCTGCTGGCCGCGCACGAAGCCTGCCAGCGTGATGCCGGCCGCATCAGCCAGGCGCACGGCCATGCCGGTCGGCGCTGATATCGCCGCCAGCACGCAGATGCCGGCATGCGCCGCCTTTTGCACCATCTCGAAGCTGGCGCGACTGGTCAGCACGGCAAAGCCGTCGTTGCCGCCGATGCGCTGCTGCGCCATTGCACCGATCAGCTTGTCGAGCGCATTGTGGCGGCCGACGTCCTCGCGCACCAGAAGGATGGCGCCGGCCCGGTCGGCCCAGCCGGCCGCATGCGTCGCACCGGTTGCCTCGTGAAGCGTCTGGCGCGCGCCTAGCCCGGCCATTGCCCGGTGCAACGCGTCGGTGCCGAGCGCGCCACCGGCGTCGACGACGCTGATATCCGCATCGAACTGCTCGAGGCTTTCGATGCCGCAAAGGCCACATCCGGTCTTGCCGGTACGCATGCGGCATGCAGCCTTCAAGCGGTGCATTGCCGCGCCGGCGATGTCGATGCGCAGCTCGATGCCGCGCGCATGGATCATGGTTTCGATACCATGGATTTCGCCGATGGCCTCGACGATGCGTTCGCTCAGGCTGAAGCCGCAGGCAAAATCCTCCAGGTCGCCGGGTGACGCCAGCATCACCGCATGGGAGAGGCCGTTGTAGACCAGTGCAACCGGCACCTCCTCTGCCACGACTTCGATGATCTCGGCAACTGTCGGCACGGGCTGCAACGAGGGCGCTGCGCAGGAGGCATCATGCGGACCTGCTGCCCGCCACCGCCGCGCCGGCAGGCGTCGTGTCACCGCCGGCAACGGCGCGGTTGCTCCATGCCGGTCAACCGCATCGCCATCCGGCAGGCAGTCGAGGGCGCACCCGTCGACCGCCGCGCAAGTCAGCTCGCCTGGCATTTTCAGGCAGCCGGGGCAAGCGCTGTGTTGCGCTCGCGCTGCAGCAGCACCTCGACCGCCTTGGCAGCCGGCACCATGCTGGTTTCGGCATGATGCGACAGCGGTATCAGCGGATTGCATTCGGGGTAATAACCGGCGATGCAGCCGACAGGCATGTCGTAGGGTGTCACCCGCAGGCCCGAGACGCTGCGCGGTACGCCGTCGGCCGCCGGCGTGGTTGCCGTCACCAGGTCGGCTTCGTTCAATCCCAGCCTCGCCATGTCGGTGCGCGACATGAACAGCACCATGCGCGAGCCGTACACGCCGCGAAAGCGGTCGTCGTTGCTGTAGATCGTGGTGTTGAACTGGCCGTCGCTGCGCACGGTAAACAGGCGCAGCGTGCGCTGGCCGGAACCGGCATCATGATTGTCGGGGTTTTCATCGAGGCTGGCAGGCACGATGAAGTTTGCCTTGCCGCTGTCGGTTTCCCAGATGCGCCCGGAGGCCGGCACCGGCTTGCGAAAGCCGCCCGGCTGCCACATGCGCGCATTGAAATCCTTGAAGATCTTCGGATAGGTCGCCTCGATCGCATCGCGCACGGTTGCGTAATCGGCGGTCCAGGCATCCCAGTCGACCAGCGGATTGGCCGCCAGCGTGGCCTTGGCGATGCCGGCAATGATGGCCGGTTCCGAGAGCAGGTGCGCGCTGGCCGGCTGCGCCCGACCGCGCGAGCCGTGGATGCAGCTGGTGCTGTCCTCGATCGATACCGACTGCGGCACGCCATTCTGGCGGTCGATCTCGATGCGGCCCAGGCAGGGAAGGATGTAGGACACCTCGCCATGCACCAGGTGACTGCGGTTGAGCTTGGTCGATATCTGCACCGACAGGCGCAGCCGGCGCCATGCGGCTTCCATGCGTACCGTGTCCGGCACGGCGCGCACGAAATTGCCGCCCAGGCTGACGAAGGCTTTCACGCTGCCGTCGAGGATGCCTTCGCATGCCTCGACCGTATTGAAGCCCTTGTCGCGCGGCGGTGAAAAGCCGTATTGCGCCGCCAGCCGGTCCAGCGGCGCCAGCTCGGGCTTTTCGGTGATGCCGACGGTACGCTGACCCTGCACGTTGGAGTGGCCGCGCACCGGGCAGATGCCGGCACCCGGCTTGCCGATATTGCCTTTCAAAAGCAGCAGGTTCGATACCATCTGCACGTTCTGCACGCCGCGCCGGTGTTGCGTCAGGCCCATGCCGTAGACGCCGATGACGGCCGTGGCGCGCGCATAGGCGTCGGCGGCCTCGGCCAGTGCGGCGCGACCAAGCCCGCACTCGCGTTCGATGTCGGCCCAGTTGCACGCGCGCACGGCAGCGGCGAATGCCTCGAATCCGTGGGTATGCTCGGCCAGGAAAGCCGCGTCCAGAACCCGCGGCGCACCTGCCGCGATGGCCGCATCGTCGGCAGCGATCAGGTGCTTGCAAAGTCCCATGATGGCCGCGGTGTCGCCGCCGGCCTTGAGCTGGTGATACTGGGTGCTGATGCCGGTCTGGCTGTTGGTGAGCATCTCCGGCGGCGACTGCGGATTGACGAAGCTGACCAGGCCGCGTTCGCGCAGGGGATTGAAGGTGACGATCGGCACGCCGCGCTTGCGCGCCTCCTGCAGCTGATGCAGCATGCGCGGACTGTTGACGCCGACGTTCTGCCCGAAAAAGAAGATGCAGTCGGTCGTCTCGAAATCTTCGATCACGACGGTGCCCACGGCGCTGCCGATGGTCTCGGGCAGCGCCACCGACGTGCTTTCATGGCACATGTTGGAGCTGTCGGGCAAATTGTTGCAGCCGTACAGGCGTGCCATCAGCTGGTACATGTAGGACGATTCGAGCGAGGCCCGGCCGGAACTGTAGAACACGGCCTGCCTGGCGTCGAGCGCTCGCAGTTCGGCGCCGATTTCGGCGAAGGCGTCGTCCCAGCTGGTTTCGCGATAGGTGTCGGAGGCGCTGTCCCAGCGCAGCGGCGCCGTCAGCCGCCCGGCTTCTTCCAGGGCATGGTCGCGCCATGTCATCAGTTCGGCCACCGTGTTTTTTCGAAAGAAATCCGGTCTCGCGCGCTTGCCCGTGATTTCCCATGCGGTGGCCTTGGCGCCGCTTTCGCAGAATTCGAAAGGATGCGGATTTGCCGGCTTTGCCCAGGCGCAGCTGACGCAGGCAAAGCCGTCTGCCTTGTTCTGTTTTGCCAGCAGATGACTGCCTTCGAAGACGACATGCTGTTTCCAGAGAATCGTCGCGACTTCCTTGACCGAGCCCCAGCCGCCGGAAGGGGAATCGTCGGGTGCAAATTTCATTGTTTCGCTCATGCCAGGGCGCCTTGGATCAACAGGGTTAAGACAGGTATCTTGCGGATGCATCCGGTGTCGCAACGATGTTAGGCGGGCCGGTTGCTGCTGTATGTTCAGTGCCGCACTTTCGCTGCCCCGTAATGCCGGCGATGCCGCAGGCATTGATCCGGTCGCCGGCCTGTAAGCGGCGATATTGCGGCTCGACGCGCCGCCGGTCGCTGCAGGACGCTGGGAAAGTCGGCAAGTGCGGACGTTCGAGGGAACTTTCTTATCCGCGTATGGTTGCATTTGCTCAATGTTGCGCTACTGCGAAGATTGCTCTTTCATGTAACCATTGGTTTTTGGCCGGCTTGCCTGCAGCATCAGACGACAAAGGTTTGTAACAGGATGAACTACCTGGGTGCAGGCGGACCAAACACAAAAATTCAGGCAGAGGCAAACATGACGACAGCACCAGAACATCCGATGACACCAGAAGTTTCTGCGACCGAATCCCTGGCGCCGGCGCGCACTGCGCCGGACGGCAATGCCGCAGGCACGACGGACGGCGCTGGCATCGATGCAGCGGCGGGAGGATCGCCCGCCGCTGCGCTTCTGGCCGGCCACAAGGGCAAGCTCGCCATCGGCGTGGCGGCGACACTGGGCCTGATGGTCTATTACGGCTGGCGCGAGAAACGCCTGGCACAGACCGATCCGGAAGAATATGCGCGCCTGCAGCGCATCAAGGCGGGCCTGCGAAGCAATGCCGACTGGCCTGCGCCGGAGGACGACGGTGTTGGCGATGCTGCACCGGGCGACCTGCCGGAGGCGGATGCAAGGCAGCAGGGCGTTGACAGGCGCACGCCCTGAGATGCAAAAAGCCCGGCGGTCTTGAAACGATCCGGCCGGGCTTTCAACAGGCGCCTGCGTTCCTGTGTACCTGTGTGCCTGCGCGCCGTCTAGCGGCGGATGCCCAGCAGGTCGTTCTTCAATTCCGCAGCATCCCGGCGCAGCAGCGACAGGTCGATGTCGAACAAGGACAGGTCGATTGCATTTGCCATGGCCTGATAGCCGGCATCGCCCGGATGCAGGTGGTCGCCGGAATCATAGGCCGGCAGCATGCGGCCCGGACGCGCCGGATCGCGCACTGCGGCATCGAAGTCGATCACGCCGTCATATTCGCCGGACGTGCGGATGAAGTTGTTGACGAGCTGGCGCTTGGCTTCGCCCTCCGGCGTGAAATAGCCGGGAAAGATCGTGCCTTCGAAAGGCGTCAGCG
This sequence comes from Herminiimonas sp., assembly GCA_025356535.1. GTDB lineage: Bacteria > Pseudomonadota > Gammaproteobacteria > Burkholderiales > Burkholderiaceae_D > JANXSS01. The sequence goes on along the minus strand of JANXSS010000391.1, from coordinate 12,743 downwards.
TGGCGCCGATGATGCGCACGCCTTTTTCATGCGCGCGTGCAATCAGTTGCCGGTGCGCGGCAATGATGTCCTCGGCTGACACCGCTTGCGAGGCCGGTTGGAACGACCCTGGCTGGCCGATGTCATTGATCCCTTCCAGCACGATCACATATTCGAGTCCCGGCTGCGACAGGATGTCGCGACTGTAGCGTGCCAGTGCATTCGGCCCGGTATTGTCGAACAGCAGGCGGTTGCCGCTGATGCCCTGGTTGATGACGGTAAGCACGTTCCTGCCACCGCGCGCCGCGAGCCGGTCCGACAACAGGTTCGGCCAGCGCCGGTTGGCGCCGGGTGTCGAGGCAAAGCCGTCGGTGATCGAGTCACCGAGCGTGGCGATCACGCGGGCCGGCGACTCGACGGAAACGCCGGTCAGGAAGTGCCACGACTGCGTGAGCGTCGGCGCATTCAGGGTGACGGCGCCGGTGGTGTCGCCAGCCGTGATGAAGTTGCTTTGCACGCCCAGCGAATGCACCGTCAGGTCCTCGGTTACTTGCGGCAGATACAGGCTGACCGCGAGATTGGCGCCGGCTGCCACGTCGAGATCGACCGGGTCGCTGAGCATCGGTGCGCCTGCCGGAATCGACACGCCGGGCCGTCCGCCAAAGGTCAGTACGCGGTCGCTGCCCGGCAGGATCGTCGCGCCCGACTGTTGCTGCGCGATGTGCGCAGCGCCGATCACCAGGGGACGGTTGCCGAATTCGTTGGACAGTTTTACCCGCACTTTCTTGCCGGCGATGCTGGTGTGAACGATCTGCCGCACGCTCTGGTTGCTGAACTGCGGAACGATGCCGCCCGGTGCCGGTGCTTGCGGACTTGCGGTCCAGGTGCCGGCCCAGTTTTCGATCCGGGTGCCCTGGATTGCATTGTCCCGGGCAACTGCCGGCGTGCCAAAACCCAGGCCGATCGAGGCCAGGCTCAGTGCAGTGGCGGCCAGGAAGGCGCGTCGGGTTCGTGATGGTTGAGCCGTTGGTAACGCGGTGAAAGCTTTCATGTTGTCTCCAGAGTGGGTTGCGAGCGGATAAGGCCGCACCTCCCTGCCTGCAATGCGTGCGGCAAGTTATTGTGGTTTCAGCATAGCCAGCCGATTGATTGCCGCAGCGACGACGGGAGGTTGGTTGACGACGGTCAATGCACAAAAGTGAGCGCTGGCGTCAGCGCGCTTTGTAACTGCAAGGCAACTTATTCGACTACAATTGCCTGTCGCTTTCAGCTTTCGCTGCCCATGCAAGTTCCACTTCGTTCGGTGCCCATTGAAGCGGTTACGGATCGTCCGGCCATGGCTGCCGTTTCGCCCGGTGCAATGCCGCCGCTGTTGCTGGCAGCAGCGACCTTTCTGGTTTGCATTGCACTCACCGCATGGCTCTGGCAAGCCGCCAGCGCCGAGGCCGCACGCGCCCTGCAGGCCGCCTTCGATTTCCAGGTCAGGCAGACCGTGCGCCGCGTCGAGCAGCGCCTTGGCAGCTACCAGCAGGCCCTGCGCAGTACCGCGGCGTTTTTGCTCGGCACAGCCGACCTCGGGCGCGACGATTTCCGCTACTTCATCGATGCCTCCCGCATCGAGCAGAACTATCCGGGCGTCCAGGGCATCCTGATCGCCCCACTGGTGCCGCGGGCACGGCTGGAGCGGCACCTGCAGCAGATGCGGCAGGATGGCTGGAGCGACTACAGCGTGCATCCGGCCGGCACCCGCGAGAGTTATGCACCGGTGACGCACATCGCGCCCGACAGTGCACCGAACTGGCAGGTACCGGGCTTCGATCTGTTGAGCAGTCCGCAACGCCGGCTTGCCCTGGAGCGCGCTCGCGACACCGGTGAAGCGGCCATCACCAGCAAGGTCCTGCTGGACCAGAAAACCGGCGGGCAGGCGCAGTCCGGCGTGGTGATGTATCTGCCGGTATTTCAACGTGGCCTGCCGACGACCACGGTGGCACAGCGTCGTGTCGCCCTCGTCGCCTGGGTCGGTGCGCGCTTCAGGCTGGACGACCTGATGGCCGGCCTGCTCGAGGCCCCCGACGGCGACATTGCGCTCAGCATCTTCGACGGCGCCACGACAGCTTCGCCCGAACTCTTGTTCGCCTCGCCGGGCAGCGCTGCGGCGCCCGGCGCCGGCGTTGCCGCCACGGGACTGCAGGCAAGCCACCGCATGCGCGTCGGCGGCCGGGCCTGGATGCTCGAACTGCAGGCCGCGCCAGGCCGCGGCCTGCACCGCAACATCGACAAGCCCACTCTTATCGGCGGCGCCGGACTGGCTGCAAGCGTGGTGCTGGCGCTTTTGGTCTGGCTGCTGGCGACAGGCAGGCGCCGCGCCATGGCACTGGCAAGCACGATTACCGACCGTCTGCAGGAAAGCGAATTTCGCTGGAAATATGCACTCGAAGGCGCCGGTGACGGTGTCTGGGACTGGAACACGAAGACCGGCGAAGTGCTGTATTCGAAACGCTGGAAAGCCATGCTCGGTTACGCAGAGGGCGAAATACGGAACACGCTTGCCGAAAGCGCGCGTCTGCTGTGCCCGCAGGACCGGCGGCTGGTCATGGCTGCAGTCAGGGCGTACCTGGGCAGCCGCGACCAGGCCTTCACCTGCGAATACCGCATGCTGTGCCGCGATGGCAGCTGGAAATGGATGCTTGCGCGCGGCATGGCCGTGAGTCGCGACACCGATGGCACGATTTTGCGAACCATCGGCACCCATGCCGACATCACGCAGCGCAAGCAGCAGGAGGATGCCTTGCGCCGCTCGAATGACAGCCTGCTTGCGCAACAGCAGCGCATTCGCATGATTTTCGAAAACACGCACGACGCCTTCGTCGCCCTCGATACCGACGGTCGCATCACCGACTGGAACCGCAAGGCCGAAGCGACCTTTGGCTGGCGCGTGGACGAAGTCGTCGGTCGCGACCTGGCCGAGCTGATCATTCCCGAGCACCTGCGGGCGGCGCACAATGCCGGCTTTCGCCATTTTGCGGCGACCGGTCAAGCCCGGCTGATCCGCCAGGTCGTCGAAGTCGAAGCCGTCCACCGCTGCGGCGCGCTGATCGCGCTGGAGCTGGCGGTAGCCGGTTTTCCGCAGCCCGGCGGCTACGCGGTCAGCGCCTTCATCCGCGACATTTCCGAGCGCAAGGCGGCCGAGCGGGCAGAAACCGAGCGCAGCCGTGCGCTGGAGGAGACGCGCGAGGCGCTGCACCACGCGCGCAAGCTCGAAGCCGTCGGCAAGCTCACCGGCGGCGTGGCGCATGATTTCAACAACGTCCTGCAGGTAATCTACGGCAACGTCCAGCTCGTGCAGGCGTCGGCAAACCTCGATGACGTCCAGAAAAAACGCCTTGCCGGCATGATGCATGCCGTCGAACGCGGCGCAAAACTGTCGTCGCAGCTGCTTGCCTTCGCCCGCCGCCAGCCGCTCGAGCCGGTGGTGCTCGATCTCGCGCGTCTGCTGACGAACATGGACGACCTGATGCAGCGCGCCGTCGGCGCGACGGTCGATATCCAGACCGCGATCGCGGCCGACCTGTGGCACGTGGCGGTCGATCCGGGCCAGCTCGAAAACGTCTTGCTCAACCTGGTCATCAACGCCCGCGATGCAATGCCCGACGGCGGCGTACTGACGCTTGCGCTTGCCAATGGCGTCATCGACACGGCCTCGCATGCCGCCTGGGCCGATGCGGTCGCCGGCGACTACGTGTGCCTGTCGGTGACCGACACCGGCGTGGGCATGACGCGGGCCGTGCGCGAACAGGCGTTCGAGCCATTCTTCACCACCAAGGCGCCTGGTGCGGGAACCGGCCTGGGCCTGAGCATGGCATACGGCTTCATCAAGCAGAGCGGTGGCCACATCGACATTGCAAGCGAACCCGGGCAGGGCGCCACGATCCGTATTTTTCTGCCGCGCTCGCTGCAGCAGGCAACGCCGACGGTGGCGCCGGCAGCCTCGGTCGAAGCCGGTGGCGACGAGTCGATCCTGCTGGTGGAGGACGACCTGGAGGTGCAGGCAGCGGTTGCCTCGATGCTGGGCGAACTCGGCTACCGTGTGGTGACGGCCGACAGCGGCGCGGCCGCGCTTGCCGTGATCGACGCGGGCGCTGCAATCGACTTGTTGTTTACCGACGTGGTCATGCCGGGGCCGGTGTCGAGTCTAGAACTGGCGCGCCTGGCAAGGCAGCGCATTCCGGGCATCGCAGTCCTCTTTACGTCCGGCTATACCCGGGACGCGCTGGTGAGCGGCGGCCGCCTCGACACCGGCGTGCACCTGCTGAGCAAGCCCTATGGCCGCGACAGGCTGGCCGCGAAGGTACGCGCCGTGCTGTCGCAGCCAGGCTAGCGCAGGCCGCGCACGGTTGCCGCGCCGCCCGGCAATACGGGCCTAGAAGGTATGGCGCACGCCGAGGTTGTAGGCACGGTTGCCCGACCCGGCCTCGGTATTGTTGGCAACCGTGTAGCCCGCGCCGTTCTTGTTGTCGATGTAGCCGAAGGCGCCATACAGGGTGGTGCGTTTGGACAGCGGATACAGATAGCCCAGACCGTACGAACGGGCATCCTGATTGAAGCTGGTCTTGTCGTTCTTGCGCTGGAATGTCGCAAGCAGGGAGCCGCCGACGAGCGGCGCGGCAACGCCGAGCAACTGTTCGTTGCCGTCGACCGAGGCGGTCGGGCGCACGCCGCCGTACGGATTGTTCGGGTTTGCCAGCGGCGCGCTGCCAAAACCCTTGTCCATGCCGTAGGCGGCATAGACCTTGACGACGCCGAAATCGTAATTTGCGGCCAGCAGGAGGTTTCGGCCGACCTCGCGGCTGACTGCCGGCACGCCCGGCGCCGCGGCCACATCGTTGTTGCGATTGAGGTAGGCGATGCGGGCATTGAGCGGGCCTTCCGCGTAACCGAGCGCAGCGCCGACCTGGCGTCCTGCAGCGTTGGCATTCTGCTCGCCGAAACCGTAGGACAGCTCACCCGAAAAGCCGCTGTAGACCGGCGTGGCCACCATCACGGTGTTACTGGTTCGTACATTGTTGCCGGAGTCCGGAAACAGGTTCTTGGAGCTGCCCGCAAAGCCGGTGGCAAAGGGGTCGGCCACCTGTACCAGCGTGGTGTGGTAGGACGTGTACTGACGGCCCAGGGTCAAGGTGGCCGCCGGTGTCTTCAGGCCGAGGAAGGACTGGCGATTGAAGGCCACGCCTGCCGCATCCTGTTCGCCGGTATCGGCCTTGATGCCGGACTCGAGCGTGAAGAAGGCGCTCAGGCCGCCACCGAGGTCTTCGCTGCCCTTGAAACTCAGGCGCGAGTAGTTGCCCACGCCGCTGGTGAGCTTGTTGACCTGGCCGGCAGCGCCGCCGCTTTCCCGGACATATCCCATGTCGACGATACCGTAGACATCGACGGTGGTCTGGGCCGAGGCGGCTGCCGAAAAGGCCGACATCACGGCTGCTGCGAGAATGGTTTTTTTCATTAAAAGCTCCGGGAAACCGCGACTTTCATGGCGCGAGGGTAAAAGATGGCAAATGCGGAAACGACAGGCTTGCAAATGGAGCGACCGGTGAGGCCAACCGCCTGGGCGCAACCGGCCTTGTGTCGAGGCTAGAAGGTATCGCAGCGCGATTTCGGCCGGATTGACAACTGTCTATTTCTACACATACTGGCCTGCTTCAGTTAGATATGCGCAACACGATCAGGCAATTGAGCCGCAGCCGCCGGCAGCCCGATCGCTTTTTTGCGACGCGGGGCGACCTGAATTGGCCGGTGCGGCCGATTGCGCGCCCGTGCCATGGCGCACAGAAGGTATGATGAAGCGACTTGTTCGGGCACCGGCGTTCACGCCGTGATGCGCGTGGTCTTTCATTTCTTTTTCGAGCCAGCCAAATGACATTTTCCAAGGCCGCCCGGGCCGCAACCAGCCGTGCTTTCGATGTGCGCCTGGCAAGAACGCTTTGCATCGCGATGTTGTGCAGTGCGACTGCCGGCTGCGGCGTGCTGGCAGCGCCTTGCCGCGTCACCTCCGCTGCGCTGAAGATGGTGCCGCTGGTGGGTCACGTCGCCGCACTGCCGACCGATGGCTGCGCAGCGGTAATCGATCCGTGACCGGCCCTGTCCGGATGCGCCGCAACAGCCTCTGTGGCGTGCTGCTGTGCGGCGCGGTTGCCGCCGGCGCGCAGGCGCAGGTGCGGCTCGATTCCCAGATCGCCAATCTGGCAGACGACCTGGTGGTGGCAAACCGGATTCTGTACAGCCAGGGCGTGGTCGACGGTTTCGGCCATGTCAGCGCGCGCAGTCCCGTCGATCCCGGCCACTTCTTCATGGCACGCAGCGTGGCGCCGTCCGGGGTCACTCAGTCCGACATCATGGAATTCGACGCCGACGGCAAGGCGCTGGCCGGCGACACGCGCCTGCCCTATGCGGAGCGTTTCATCCACAGCGAGATCTACAGGGCGCGCCCGGACGTGATGGCGGTGGTGCATGCGCATTCGCCGGCGGTGATCGGCTTCGGCATCACCGGCGTGCCATTGCGCCCGGTCTATCACATGAGCGGTTTTCTGGGCAGGACGACACCGGTCTTCGAAATCCGCGATGCGGTGCCGGCGGCTCCGGAGACCGACCTGCTGGTGAAAAATCCTGCCCTGGGCGCGAAACTGGCCGAAAGGCTTGGCCGCAATGCGGTGGTGCTCATGCGCGGCCACGGCTTTACTGCTGTCGCGTCGTCGGTGCCGGTGGCAGTGTTTCGCGCGGTCTACACGGACCAGAATGCACGCATACAAAGCGAGGCCCTGAAGCTGGGCACGCCAAGGTATCTGAGCGAGGAAGAAGCGGCATTGACGCAGCGGACCATGGAAGGCCTCAGCGTGCGTTCGTGGGAGATGTGGAAAAAACAGGCCGGACTGCCACCCTGAGCAACGCCATCGCTGCCGCTTGCGACTGCACCGGCGCGGCCTGGCCCGACCGGTACTGCCGCTGTCTCAAAAGCGCCGTTGCGCTGCCCGGGCCCGCATGCGCCGCATCAGAAAAAACGCTGCCAGACCGAGTAGACCCCACAGCAGGACCGAACCGAAGCCGCTGGCGGCCGGCTGTTGCGCTGTCGTCGCATCGGCAGCCATCGGATTGCCCGAAGCGTCGGTGCCGTTGGTAACACTGCCTGAACCGCCTGTCTGGCCGTTGCCCCGATTGTTGGCGTTTTGGTTCGGCAAATTGTTGTTGCGCTCGCCCGAGGACAGGAGCGACCCCAGCCCCAGCCCGAGCAGGGCGCCGCCAAGCATGCCGCCCCACGGCCTGGCTTGCGCCGGTGGCTGCTGCAGCGGCCCCGCCGGCGCCGATTGCCGAGCGTAGTCGGGCTGCGCCCGCACCGGCGGCGCGGCAGGCGGCAGGGGCGCATACGGACGCGCCGGCAGAGGCTGCGAACCGGCCGTGCTTTGGCGGCTGACGGGCGCCTGCCTGCCGACCGAGCGGCCGCTACCCAGGCGCCGCGCGTATGACTCCGGTACCACCAACGTGAGTGCGACCAGGAAAATCATGTTTTTTGCGAGAGCACGATGCATGGCATGAGTCCTGAATGGAGATTTGAACGAAGGCATTTTTCATGCAATTGGAGTTGCGCGCCGGATAAAAGGTTCGCTTGAGATTGTCCAATTGTCATGAGGGCCGAAAAAAGTGCGGAGATTATTTCAATGCTTCGCATCGTGATTTCCAAGAAGAATTGTTGTCTTTAGAAAACTTTAAGTGTCTATAAACTTTCTTTCCATGCACTGGCCCCAAGCCTGCGCCAGACCCGGTGCAGCGCCGCAGAAAGCGCATCGTTAAAGTTTTGTGTCGAGCGGTCGTTACGACGATATGCAAGTCATTTCAAAAATATTCCGGAGGCGAAAATGAATGTCAGCGCACTCGCAGCAGCCGTCAGCAATTCTGCTGCAACCAGCACAAGCCAGGACATTTCGGCTGCAGTCCTGAAGAAGGCGCTCGACAGCGAATCGCAGACTGCAGCAGCGCTGCTGCAGGCGATACCGGCGCCGCCGAATCTGCCGGGGTACCTGGGTAAGAACGTCAACACGATCGCGTGAGCCGCCGCGGCACTATGGCGCTGGCTTGGGTAGTGCCAACCGGGAAGATGCGTCTGCGGTTGCCTTGACGAGTACATCGGACCGACCTGCGCCGGCCGGCTCCAGGCAATGCAACATATTAAAACAACAGAAAACCGACCTTGAATACTACCGAACAGTACCTGGCACAACACTATCGGCAGGCGGACCGCCTGATGCTCTACATCGTATGGGGCCTGTTCGTCATGAGTCTGGGGCTGTCGAGCCTGCATGACACGTTGAAATGGTCGCTGATCGTCGGCCTGCCGACGGCCCTGACGGTCTCCGTCATGATCCATCTGGCAAGCGGCGCCCGGATCACCCGGCAGGTCGTGGCGGCTTCCCTGATGATCTTTGCCGCCCTGCACATCCACCAGGCCGCCGGCATGACCGAAGTCCATTTCGGCATCTTCGTGATGCTGGCCTTTTTGCTCTGCTACCGCGACTGGTCGGTCGTCGTGGTCGCCGCCGGCGTCATCGCCGTGCACCACCTGAGCTTCGACTACCTGCAGCAGCTTGGCTACGGTGTCATGTGCCTCACCAAACCGGGCCTGGGCATCGTGATCGTGCATGCGGCCTATGTGGTGGCCGAAACCGCCGTGCTGTCCTACCTGGCCGTGATGCTGCAGCGTGAAGCGGTCCAGTCGGCCGAGTTGCGCTCGAGCGTGGCCGACCTGACCGGCAACGGCAACGGCAACGGCACCATCGACCTGCGCATCAACAGCCAGGGCGCGTCGAGCGCCAGCGGCATTGCCCTGCAGGGCGCCGTCACGATCCTGTCGGGCGCCATGCGCGGCGTCCGGACCGAGGTCGACGCCATCGTCAGCGCCAGCGCCGAGATCGCCGGCGCCAATCTCGACCTGTCCTCGCGCACCGGCCAGCAGGCCTCGTCGCTGCGCGCAACGGCATCCTCGATGGCCGAGCTGACCACCACGGTGCGCCAGAACGCCGACAATGCCCGCACTGCAAACGTGCTGGCGGTCTCGGCCTCGTCGGTCGCGGTCGAGGGCGGTCAGGTGGTCGCGCAGGTGGTCGACACGATGGCCTCGATCAATGCCTCGGCGCGCAAGATCGTCGAAATCATCAGCGTCATCGACGGCATCGCCTTCCAGACGAACATCCTGGCCCTGAACGCCGCGGTCGAAGCCGCACGTGCCGGCGAGCAGGGCCGCGGCTTTGCCGTGGTGGCAAGCGAAGTACGCAACCTCGCGCAGCGCTCGGCTGCCGCCGCCAAGGAAATCAAGACCCTGATCGGCGACTCGGTCGACAAGGTCGACACCGGCAGCAAGCTGGTCTCGCAGGCCGGCGCGACCATGGAGGAGATCGTCACCAGCGTCAAGCGCGTCACCGACATCATGGCCGAAATCATGACGGCGTCGCAGGAGCAGAGCACCGGCATCGAACAGGTCAACCAGGCCATCGGCCAGATGGATCAGCTCACGCAGGAAAACTCGGCGCTGGTCGACCAGGCGGCAACGGCGGCGGAAGCGCTGCAGGAGCAGGCGGACAATCTGGTGCAGGGCATTTCGGTGTTCAGGCTGGGTGAGGAGGCAATCGCGCCGCAGCAGGCACGGCCAGACCAGCCGCGCTTGACGAGGCCGGGTGAGCGGGCCGGCTCGCCCGTGAAACGGCTTGCATTGACGAACGCCTGACGGCTACGACCGCTTGCCGAGGCATGAAGCGGTGCCTGCATGCTCGTGCGGGGCATGCTTGGGCATACGAGCCGGGCATGCGCCAGCGATGCGATCCTCCCGCCATGCGCCACGCATGGTCGCGCCCCACACGGCGCGGGAATTTTTTCGCTGGCCTGGATGTGTAATACACCAGGCTGCCGATGTTGTAACCGTGCCGGCAGGTCGACCACGCCATTTCGCCTTCCCCTTCGCATTCCCCTTCGCGTTCAATTGGTCGCCACTTCCGTGACTGACGATGGTCAATCCGATGTATCGGAAATGCGCCGACCATGAAGTTTTTGCAAAGCTGATGGTCGCGGTTGCTGCAGCCCTGACCGAAGAGGTTTTTTCCTGCGCGCTGACAAAGCGCATTTTCCAGTCACCAAGAAAGTCGGAGGCATCCATGCAATTGAACCCGATCCAACGAAGCATTTCGAATCCAGGTCAGTCGACCCCGGACATTGAACAAGGCGGTTCCGGCGCCGCAGTCGAAATGACGGCGGTGCGACGTCCAGGCGAAGCCAGGTCCGCTGCCTTGCAAGCAGTGCCGGCACGGCCGCGCGGTGCGGCCGCGATCCAGCAGGGCCGTGCGGTGGCCGCACGGCTGCGAGAATGCCCGTCGCTGTGCACCGGCAAAGGCTTCCTGGTTGCCGCGACTGTCTGCCTGACCGGTGGCGTCGTTCTCATGGGGGTAGGACTGCGCCACGGCATCCCTCATCCGTATAGCCACTTCGTACAGGATGACCCGAATTGCCATGACGTGACCACGGGATCAATGTCGCACACCTGCGAAGGCGTGTTGGAGGATTACAGTTCCGAGGATGTCAATGCCGATTTGCTGAGGTTCGGAGGTATATCGCTGGGGATCGGTGCAAGCCTCGCGATTATGGACCTGTGCTGCAGGGTTTAACGGTAGTTTGTTAAATGCGAAGGTAAAGGTTGACGCCTTGTCCGCGGTTCAGCGCCTCGAGCAACTGGGCAAGTTCGTGCGGTGGGGGCTTGCTGGAGAAGGCCTTCCAGCAGCGCGTGAGCCAGTGTGCCGGGGCGAGCCATGCTTGCACTGCCCGTAGGGTGCGCGGCCAGCACGGGCGTACTGTCGGTGCTGGATGGCTGATTTTTTTTCGCTCTGGCGGCAACGCGTCTGGCTCAGGCGGCATTGATACGCCGTTATCGCCGGTAACGCGGTTACGGTAAGCTTCGTGCCACCAGCAAAATGCAAAGGCACAGCACACCAGGGCCCAATGGCGACGAATGGCCCGATCGCTGCGCACCATGAAGTCAGCCCAGCCGAGCTCGTCTTTCATGCGCTTGTAACTTTGCTCGACCCAATTGCGCAATCCGTAAAGTCGAATGATTTCGCCCATCGGCGCCTGCTCTCGCGAGAGATTCGTTGTCAGGTACCGGGTCGAGATCTCCGGCAAGGTACGGGGATCGGTCGTGGCGCAAACCGCCCGTACTGGCTTGTCTGGTCCATAACCAAACAGCGTTAGCTCACAGGCCCACCACTGTTCGGTATGCCCGTCGCGAAAGTGCCGCTCGACGTGGTGCCAGTCCTTTGCAGCCACCTCCTCTGCCGCATCCTTGAATGAATGCGCCAGGTCTTCACGTGCCCAGCCGCGCCCGAGCGTACCGCAATGTGCGAGTACATGCGGTAGTTCCTGTTTTACAAGCGCTTGCTCGAAGCCGCAGTGATCGCCATAAGAACAGTCGGCAACGATGGCCCGAAATGGAATGCCGGCTGCCTGGGCGTTTCCGAGGAGGTGCAGGGCAATTTCTGGCTTGGTACGGAACGCGGGGTCCTGCTTGCCTCCCGCCAGACGGATGGCTGGCGTATAGGGTGCGAAGTGCAAGGGGTAGTAACACGACTCGTCGGCCCAGAGCGTGGTCACAGCTACGATCCCGTTGTCGACCTTACCAACCGATCCGAGATATTGTCTTGCCACATGCGCGGTGGCATGGCCGTCCTTGCGGTCGCCCGTGTCATCAATGACGAGCACGCCGTCTGCCGACGGCGCAGTCACCGGATCATCTGCCAGCAAGGCAATGCGCCGTGCTGTGACCACCTCGGCGTCCCAGCAGGATTCAGAGAGAAAAAACTGCAGCTGTCGTACCTCTGCCGCCTGGGCTTGAACCACTGGTTCGGCACCTGCGAGCGCCGTCAACGTCTTGTTCCGGTCCCGCGGCAGCAGCAACCCGGCCAAATACCGGCGAAAGCCGGACCGTTGCGCCTTGACCTTGAAGACGGAATCGAACTGCGCTGCATAATCTTCAAGCGGGCCCGGGGCCAGGGAATAGGGGCGGCAGGTCAACATGGCATGAGCACCTCCTCATCCTCAATATAGTCAATGCAGCCGTTTGTTCAACAAACTACCGTTAGCTGATGATCGGGTCGATCGATCCCGCCATTCTCTTTGTTGCAGCAACCGACTTCTTTCCTGCCAGGCAATCTGGTCGGAGGGACGGCATCCACCTGCGCCTTTCGCCAGGATCTTCATGGGCTGCCTCGTTGCGGCCCTGCCTCCCGGCACTCGGTACTGAAATGCGCCCGGGCGGCGCTTGTCCCGGCGGCTGCGCGGGAACAAGCACCGTTTTCCGGCCCACTTGACGACGCAATGCGTTGTCTCCAGATCATTCCTCGACGACCTACGCCTTCTTGGCGACATGCGCCTTGTACGTAACGGCAGATTTTACATCTTCATTGATCTGGTCGTAGGCCTGCACGACCTTGATGTATGCGCCGAAGACACACCGGCCATCCGGCAGGTTGCCCGGACTTGAAGCGTCCTGCAGAAAGTACTGCATGCGTTGCACGGTAGTTGTCAACCTAGTTGTCGCTTAAACCATTTTTTCAAGCTGCTTTTTTTAACTCGAATTGCGATGCCTGCAAGCCGGTTTTTTCGTCCGCCTGCCGGTCGGGATTCAGGTGCACAATTCCGATTGGTGTCCAGTTTCGGGTCCGGCCACTCCAGCGCGCTGG
>JANXSS010000054.1 GCA_025356535.1 Herminiimonas sp. | reverse complement strand
TGCCGCTTGCTGCATCAGCAGCGCTTCCGCGCCGCCATTGGCCGAGGCCCGGCCGAGCACCACCCACGACAGGGTCTCGGCGTCCGACAGCGAGGGCTCCGAGTACAGCCTGACGCGTGGCGACAATGCGCTGCCGGTGATCTGCACGCCCGCCCGTTGCGAGATGTTCGGCCGGATCGCCAGGATGTCGAGCGCCGGGTTGTCGTAAGGCCCACTGAAGCGCGCAATACCCGACTCGATGTCGAGCTGCTGGCCATACGCGCGGTACTGGCCTTTGACGGTGCGGATCTCGCCCGTCAGACGTGGCACGCTGCCGGTGCCGGCGTTGCTGCGAATTTCGAGCTGGCCGGTCAGGCGTGTGGTGACGCCACGGCCCTGCACGGCAAAGTCGTCGCCCAGATCGAAACTGACGGCAATGTCCGGTGGCTTCGGCGTGCGGGCCCTGGCGCCAGCGCCGGCTTCCATTTGGGCCTGGTCAGCGCGTTCCACACGCGCCTTTTCACGTTGCGCCAGCCGCGTTGCTTCACGCTCTTTGGCGGCTGAATGCACGACGACGTCACTGCCCAAAGAGGGCGCCGTTTCGTCGGGCAGGATGATCACGGCCCGCACGGTCGTGAGCTTGCCTCGCACCGAGAACTGGCCCTGGTCCAGCCGCAGCTGAAGTTGCCCTGAAACGCTGGCTTGGCGATCTGTGCGAACCAGCAGGCGAAGCGCCGTGGCATCGGCGTCGACATTCAGGCCAATGCCGGACCCGGTGGCCGAGGCTGCGCCCCAGCTCACATTGCCGCGCGCCGTCAGCACGCCGCCATCGTTCGCGGCCTCGCTGCGGGATGTGCTCAGATTGCCGCTCTGGCCGGTGATGCGGGCGCTGCTGGCGGCACCGCCGCGCAGGGTGAATTCGGTCAGTTCGAGGCGATTGCCGCGCAACGCCGCACGCAGCCGGCCGTCACGCAGGTCGATGCCCTCGACCAGCGCCTTGACCGACATGCCGTCGGCCCCCAGGCTGCCGCTCCACTGGGGCACGGCACGGTTTCCGGCCAGCGTGGCATCGGCTTCGAGCGAGCCCTGTACGCGCCAGCCCGGTGGCGCCAGCATGGACCAGACACCGATGTTCGGCAGCCGTGCGCGCACCTGGCCGGCGAGCGGCGCGTTGTCGGCCCATTGCCAGCCGCCGTTGCACTGGTCGACACGCGTACTGGCTTCCGCCTTGACCTGGCCGGCCCGTTCGCTGTCCCAGGTGAGTTGGGCGCGCACGGCGTCGCCCTGCGCATTCAAGACAAGCTCGGCCTGACGCAGGCCTGCCGGGGTGGTCGGACCGTCAGCACCACTGTCGATCGAGCTTTCCGCCGGGGTTCCGGTGCCGTGCGTCCGGATTCGCGTCACCGTCGTGGCCTCGCCTGCCTGTACCCGCAGATCGCCGCTGCGGCGTGCCAGTCGTGCCTGGGCGCGCAGAGTGTCGCCGGCATCGATGTCCCAGTCGCCGTCGAAAATGAGATCGCCGCTGATGCCCATGGCGCCGATGGCGCCCAGGCCGTCGGGTCCCTCGGACGCGCCGGGTGACCCGTCGCCGGCAACAGCGCCCAGCGCACCGGCCCATGCCATGGGCAAGCCCGACAACTTGCCTTGCGAGCGCAGGCGGTAGCGCGCGTTGTCGATTTTCCTGGAGGACGCGCCTTGTGACGACGGCGATACCTGCGACAGCTGCGCGAAGCGGATCGGCTGCCATTCGAGCTTGACGGCCCCGGGAACCGGCCCGCGCACCGACGCGCTGCCCGCGGAGGCTTCGAGTTCAAGTCCCGAAGTGGTCGACACGGCTGCAGCGTGGGGTGCGGAAGTGCCGGTGGACCTGGAGGTTGATATTGATGGTGCGGCCACGCTGCGCCGCAACGTTGCGTTCAATGGGGTGTCGAGTTCGAGGGTCCACGGCGCCCGGGTCGTTGCGACCACGCCGGCATCCTGTACCTGCATGCGCAGGCTGGCCAATGCGATGCGGAACTGCTCGCGACCGGTCAATCCGCCGCTGGCACGGGTGCTCAGCTTGAAGGTGCGCAGCCCGAGCGTGGCTTCCCCGTCGAGCGCCAGCTCAGCGTCTGCCGGACTGCCCGACAGGTCGGCACGCACGCCGCGCAATTGCCACGATGCGCCTGTCGCGGTTGATTTGGTATCGGGCACAGCGGGTGCCGTGGCGGAAGCCGAAGCTGAACCTGGAGCCGTATCCGGCGCTGCAGCCGGCAAAGCAGATGTTGCCGCGGCAGTAGCTTTGGCCGACGTACCCGGCAATTTCAGGTCGAGGCGCGGCACCGCCAACTTCGCCTGGAAACGAAGCGTATCGCCGCGTGAAGCGACCGGTGCGCCGGTGGACGACTGCGACAGGCCCCAGTTTTTCCAGCTCTCCCAGCCCCCTTGCCAATGCGCATCGAGTTGGGCGTTACCTTGCGCCGACGCACCCGCGAACACACCCGACTGGCCGGGCAACGCCTCGATCCAGCGCTGCAGCAGGGCAGCGTCGTCGACTTTCAGTCGGGTGTCGGCGGTGCCACTGAGGCGGCCCATCCGGCCTTCGACTTGCAGGGCGCCACCTGGCAACGACAGGTCGAGTTTGCCTTCGCCTGCCTGCACGTCGAGCCGGGCCGTGACCCGACCCTCGACACGGGCAGCGCC
>JANXSS010000485.1 GCA_025356535.1 Herminiimonas sp. | reverse complement strand
GTGCACGCCGAAGCCCTGCATCATCCGGTAGCTGCGCGGAATCGCCCGGTCCGACATCTGCCACAACAGCATGTGGGTCGACTCGGGCATGAGCGAGGCGAAGTCCCAGAAGGTGTCGTGTGCGCTGGAAGCCTGGGGAATGGCGAAGTGCGGCTCCGGCTTGACGGCATGCACCAGGTCCGGAAATTTCATCGCATCCTGGATGAAGAAGACCGGTATGTTGTTGCCCACCAGGTCCCAGTTGCCTTCGTCGGTGTAGAACTTGACCGCAAAGCCGCGCACGTCGCGCACCGAATCGGCAGAGCCGCGTTCGCCGGCAACGGTGGAGAAGCGCACGAAGGTCGGGGTGCGCTTGCCGGCAGCGGCAAAGGGTGCCGCGCGCGTCATCTGCGACAGGTCGGCGTAGCTTTCGAAGTAGCCATGCGCTGCCGAGCCGCGGGCGTGGACCACGCGCTCGGGTATGCGCTCATGGTCGAAATGGGTGATCTTCTCGCGCAGGATGAAATCTTCCAGCGCCGTCGGCCCGCGCAGGCCGATCTTCAGGGAATTCTGGTTGTCGGCGATTGCCACGCCCTGATTGGTCGTCAGGACCTGGCCGCCGGCGTCGACCCGTACCCGGTCGAGCGAACCGATGGTTGCATTGTCGCCCTGTGGCGGCACGCCTTTGCCGAGCTTTTCGGAGGCGGTGGTTTCGGTCACGGTGCTGCCGGTGACGACCGGCGACGGCGGCGACAAGTGCACGCCCTGCGGCGGCGTGCGCGCGGCGTCGCCGTATTCGCCCGGCTTGTTGGGATTGTTCGGCATCTGCGCCGTCAGGGTTGCGGTGCCGACGACCTTGCGCAGCAGTTCGACGGGATTGCTCTTGTCGAGCGCCTTCGGCGGCGCGCCGGTGGAGGGGCCCGACACGGTGCTGAGAATCGAACCCGCACCCTCGACGGCCAGGGTCTGGTCTTTACTTGTTGCCATGAGAAGTGCTCCAGAAAAATTGCGCAAGCGATGCCATGCGCTAAGATTGTTTCAAAAGAATTGGATGTTGTTGCAGATGTGGAAGAGGCGTGAATTACAGTAATTCGGCCCGGGACAATATGTTGTTCGATACCGCACATAGGCTTTGTTATAGAAGATTTAATAGGTGCAAAAATCTTGTAGTAAATATAGAGTCGGGTTCGTCACGCTCACCATTCAAGGACATCATGCCAAGCACCAAAAAACCCCTGCCGCGTCTCGTTCCAACGCAACAGAAGCAGCCCACCGAAGCCGATGTGCGGGCCGCCGGCACACTGAAGGAAAAGAGCCGCAGCAGCCATGATGCGAAAAGCCATACGAAGGCCGGCAGCACCGAAGGCGCGGGCGGTGGCAAGAAGCAGGAGCGCAAGCACTAAGCTGGGTTTGCCAGGCTACCGTGCGCGCCGGATTTGCACCTCCGGGGCTCTGCGTACCTACATGTACGCGTGCGCTCCTCGGCACAAATCCGCACCGCTCGCCGTGCCTGTCAGACACAGCCCGGGATGCCGGACCGGCGCCGGGGCCGTCGGGCGGGTTGCGCCTGATTTTCACATCACTTTTCGAGATCACGCAGGCCGGCGTGGTTTTCGGCTAAGATCGGGCGGCATCGTGCGCGTTGCGCAACTGCCGCGCGCGCCATTCGGTGGGAAGGGCAGCGCCGGCCAACTCCCAGGACCATCGACATGACAACCCAGAAAATTCTGCTCACCGGCGGCGCCGGTTTCATCGCGTCGCATACCTTCGTTGCGCTGATCACCGCCGGTTATACGCCGGTGATCTTCGACAACCTTTGCAACAGCAATCCGAAGGTTCTCGATCGGCTCGAACGCATCACCGGTATCGCGCCGCTTTTCATTCGCGGCGATATCCGCGATGCTGCAGCGCTCGACGCCGCATTCGGCGCGCATGCGTTTGCCGCGGTACTGCATTTTGCGGGCTTGAAGGCGGTAGGCGAATCGGTGGAAAAGCCGCTCGAGTATTACGACAACAACGTGCGCGGCACGCTGGAGTTGCTCGCTGCAATGCGCCGCGCAAACGTAAAGACGCTGGTGTTCTCATCCTCGGCCACGGTCTACGGCGATCCGGCGACGACGCCGGTCCACGAGGCTTTTCCATTGTCGGCGACCAATCCCTACGGCCGCTCCAAGCTGATGATCGAAGAGATTCTCGGCGACCTGTTCAAGGCCGAGTCCGACTGGAACATTGCCCGGCTGCGTTACTTCAATCCGGCCGGCGCGCATGAAAGCGGCCTCATCGGCGAGGATCCGCAGGGCATCCCGAACAACCTGATGCCCTATATCGCGCAAGTCGCGGTCGGCCGGCGCGCGCAGCTGCAGGTGTTCGGCGGCGACTATCCGACGCCGGACGGCACCGGCGTACGCGACTTCATCCACGTCATGGACCTGGCCGAGGGCCATGTCGCCGCTTTGAAATATTTCGACGGCGCCACCGGGCTGGTGACCGTCAACCTCGGCACCGGCAAGGGCGTGAGCGTGCTGCAGATGATCGCGGCCTTCGAAGAGGCTTGTGGCAAGAAGATTGCCTACCAGATCGGTGCGCGCCGGCCGGGCGACATTGCGGAATGCTGGGCCGATCCGGCGCTGGCGCAGAAGCTCTTCGGCTGGTCGGCCAGCCGCACGCTGTCGGACATGACGCGCGACGGCTGGCGCTGGCAGTCGATGAATCCGACCGGCTTTCTCGACTGAGCCGGCCTTGACCGGGCCGGACCGCAGCGCAATAGCGCCCCTCAGATCTGGATCTGGCTGCCCAGTTCGATGACCCGGTTGGTCGGCAGGCGAAAGTAACCGGCTGCATCCCGCGCATTGCGCGCCATGGTGGCGTACAGCGACTCCCGCCAGGTCGCCATGCCATCGCCACGGGTCGGTATGACGGTCTGGCGCGAAACAAAAAACGACGTCGCCATCATGTCGAACGGCAGACCCTGCGCGCCGCACAGTTCCAGCGCCGCCGGAATGTCGCGCTGTTCCTGGAAGCCAAACCGTAGATCGACCTGATGGCAGGCATGGCCGAGCGGTTCGATGCGCACGCGCTGCGCGGCCGCCACGAACGGCACATCGGCATTGATCACGGTGATGAAGACGATGCGTTCGTGCAGCACCTTGTTGTGCACCAGATTGTGCAACAGCGCATGCGGTACACCGTCGCCCTCGCCGCGAAAGAACACGGCCGTGCCTTCGACGCGGGTGATCGAATCGTCCAGCAGCGACGCCAGAAACGCCGGCAACGCGATCATGTCTTTCTGCTTGCTCTGCGCCACCAGCTGCCTGCCCTTGCGCCAGGTCAGCATGAGCGTCAGCATCAAAGCGCCCAGGAGGATCGGAAACCAGCCGCCGCTGACGATCTTGAGCAAATTGGCCGAGAAAAAGGCCAGGTCGACCAGCATGAACAGGCTGGTTGCGGTCAGGCACAGCAGCAGGTGCATCTTCCACTTGTAGCGGATGACGAAAAACGTCAGGAAAGTGGTCGTCAGCATGGTTGCGGTCACGGCGATGCCATAGGCCGACGCCAGCCCGCTGGAGGAACCGAAACCGATCACGGCCAGGATCACGGCGGCCAGCTGTACCCAGTTCACCAGGGGAATGTAGATCTGGCCGATTTCCTTCGACGACGTGTAGAGCACCCGCATGCGCGACAGATACCCCAACGAAATGGCCTGCTGCACGATGGAGAAGGTGCCGGAGATCGTCGCCTGCGAGGCGATCACGGTTGCAATCGTCGACAGCGCCACCAGCGGATAGACGCTCCAGGGCCCCAGCTGCTGATAGAACGGATTGGAGATGGCCGCCGGATTGGCAAGCAGCAGCGCACCCTGGCCGAGATAACTGCAGGCCAGCGCCGGAAAGACGATGAAGGTCCAGGCCAGCCGGATCGGCCGCGCGCCGAAATGTCCCATGTCGGCATACAGCGCTTCGGCGCCGGTAAATGCCAGCACGATCGAGCCCAGCGCGGCAAAGGCGATCCAGCCGTTTCGCACCAGGAATCCGACCGCATGCATCGGGTTGACGGCGGCCAGGATGTCCGGGCGCTGCATCACGTTCAACAGGCCCATTGCGGCAAGCGCGCCGAACCAGACGATGACGATCGGGCCGAACCATGCGCCGATGCCGGCGGTGCCCTTGCGCTGCACCAGGTACAGGCCGATCAGCACGCAGATGGTCAACGGCACCACATAGGCTTTCAGGGCCGGCGTGGCCACTTCCAGGCCCTCGACTGCCGACAGCACCGAAATGGCCGGCGTGATGACGCCGTCACCGAAAAACAGGGCCGCGCCGGTCATGCCGACCAGGGTCAGGGGAAAGGCCCAGGCCGAGCGCGGCGCGATCGACGACAGCGCCAGGGCGAGCAGGGCGATGATGCCGCCTTCGCCGTGATTGTCGGCGCGCATGATCAGGATGATGTATTTGAGCGAGACGATGATGGTCAGTCCCCACAGGATCAGCGACACCACGCCCAGCAGGTTGGCCTGATTGAGCGCCACGCCGTGCTCGGGCGCGAAGATTTCCTTCATCGTGTAGAGCGGACTGGTGCCGATGTCGCCGTACACGATGCCGATGGCGCCAATCGTCAGGGCGGCCATGCCGCTGCGCTGATGCGACGCCGGCGGCGCGGCCGTGTCGGTCGGTTGCACGGGTGGGACAGGTGCGGACACCGGCACGGCGGGCGCCGGCCGGGTGGACATTGCGGACATGGTAGCGATCCTTAGGGTAAAAGCAGCAGGCGGTAACCGACTGCGGTTTCAGTGATCAGGTGGCGCGGTTGCGCCGGGTCGTCTTCGAGCTTCTGGCGCAGGCGGCCGAAATAGATGCGCAGGTAGTGACCGTTCTCGGCATGCGACGGCCCCCAGACTTCCTGCAGCAACTGGCGGTTGGTGACGACGCAACCGGCATTCCTGGCCAGTACGGTCAGCAAGCGGTATTCGGTCGGTGTCAGGTGCACGGGTGCGCCGGCGCGGGTGACGGTGCGACTGGCCAGCTCCAGCCGGATGGTGCCGAATTCCAGCACCTGGTCGTTGCCGCCGGCAGCCGGATGCAGCCGGCGTAGCGTCGACCGCACCCGCGCCAGCAATTCGCCGATGCCGAACGGCTTGGTCAGGTAGTCGTCGGCGCCACGGTCGAGGGCAGCGATCTTGTCGCTCTCGCCGCTGCGCGCCGACAGCACGATGATCGGCACGCGCGACCAGTTGCGCACGTCGCCAATGAAATCGACGCCGTCGCCGTCGGGCAGGCCGAGGTCGAGGATCACCAGGTCGGGGCGGCGGGTGCCGACCTCGATCAGGCCACGGGCGAGGGTTTCGACCTCGACCACCTGCCAGCCTTCGGCGAGCATCGCGGCACGCACGAAGCGGCGTATCTGCGGCTCGTCCTCGACCAGCAATGCCACCGGGCCGGCGCTTGCCGCACGCGCGTCGTGATCAATACCGGTGCCGGTGCCGGCATTGATGCTGGCGAGCGTTTGCATCGGATCGGTCATGTTTCCACTCCCGCCGGTGCAGCCGGCATGGCGTCGTCGAGCTCCATGTCGATGAAGCCGGGTGGCGTACCAAGCGGCAGCAGGAAGGTAAAGCAGGCGCCATGCGGCGCGGCGTTGCCGGCCTTGATGGTGCCGCCATGGGCTTCGACCAGCGAGCGGCAAATCGACAGGCCCAGCCCGACACCGGTGCCGCCGGCCTGCGTCGCGCCGCGCACGAACTTGTCGAAGATGGCTTCCTCGCTGCCCGGCGGCAGCCCCGGGCCGTCGTCGCTGACCTGCACCGACAGCCAGCTGCCGGCCACCACCGCAGCCAGCGTGATGACGGCGCCCGGCGGCGTGTATTTGGCGGCATTCTCGACCAGGTTGCACAGCACCCGCTCGATTAACATCGCGTCGCAGCGCACCAGCGGCAAGTCCGCCGCAATCCGGGTGCGCAGGTCATGCCGGGTCAGCGCAGGGCGGCTGGCACGCAGGGCGGCGCCGGCGACTTCCTCGAAGCTCTGCCATTGCTGGTTCAGGCGGACGCTGCCGCTCTGGATGCGTGCCATTTCCAGCAGATTCTCGACCGAGCGGCACATGCGCTGGGCCTCGTCGCGCAGGGCGCCGGCCATTTCCGCCTGGCCCGGCGACAGGCGCGGCTGCGACATGGCCAGCGACTCCGACAAGCCCAGCAGCGACGTCAGCGGCGTGCGCAGGTCATGCGACACCGCTGCCAGCAGGCTGTTGCGCAGCCGCTCGGACTCGGCATGCAGCACCGCTTCCTGCGCCACCGCGATGTAGTGCACGCGTTCGAGCGCAATGGCAGCGAGCGCGGCAAAGGCATTCAATTGCGCGCCCTGTTCGTGTGCCGGCACGGCGGCAGCCGGGTCGTTGCGAATTGCCAGCACGCCGCGTGCGCATACCGGTGCAATCAGCGGCACGAACGAATAGACGCTGGTAGGCACGGTCGACGTGCCAAGCCCTGCGGGCGCGGCGTTGTCGAATGCCCATTGGGCAATTGCCATGTCGAGCACCGAGAAATGCAGGCCGTGCGGATTTTCGGTTGCCGGAAACGCAGGCAGCGCCAGCCGACCGGCCGCGTCCGGTATCAGCAGCAAGGCGTGCGCTTCGAGGCTGTCCTGCAGCGCCTGCCGGGTCCATTCGCATACTTGCTCCACGCCCAGCGCCCGCGAGAGTTCGCGCGCAAATTCGTACAGGGCGCGGGCGCGTTTTTCGCGCTGGATCGTCACGAAGACTTCATGACGCAGCCCTGAAGCCAGGTGGCCGGTGACGATGCCGACGGCAAGCATGACGCCGAACGTCACCAGGTACTGACCGTTGCTGACCGAAAAAGACAGGCGCGGCGGAACAAAAAGAAAGTCGAATGCGGCAACGCTGACCAGGCTGGCCGTGATGGCGGCCATCCGGCCGAACTTCAGGGCGATGACCAGCACCGTGAGCATGAACAGCATGACGATGTTGGCAAGGTCGAGGTACGGTACCAGCGGCGTTGCCAGCAGCGCCGTGCCAAGGCTGGCGGCAATCGCGATGGCGGCGCCGGCGCGTCCGGGCTGCGGCAGCCAGAATGGCGCAGTCGTGCTGCCGGACGAGGCCGGCAGCGGCGGCATGCGGGCACCGATCGGATCGGCCGCGGCGGCCTGGCGTGCCGCCGCCGAGGAATGAAGTGGCGCGGCATGATGCTCGAGATCGGTCATGGGAACCTCACGGGCCTGGGCTGGCGATTGCGTTCGAAGCAGGACCGGATGGCTAAGAATAAGGCGAATCGGAAAAATCTTCTGTAAACACTGCGACGGCGACAGTAAATATTGTGTAAATGCCCGGGGCGCCGTTTTCTGCTACGGTAGCCATCCCGGCGCAACGTGCACCGCGGCGCCTGCCACTGCACGCGTGCAAGGCCCGTCGCGTTGGCACCCCTCGCAGCCCCGGCCGCGCCGCTTGCAGGCTTGCACACCCCTTTCATTTTCTTGGAGACGATTACATGCGACATCGCGCACTCGGCCGCACCGGCCTGTTCGTATCGGAACTTTGCCTTGGCACCATGACCTTCGGTGGCGGCGAAGACATGTGGGGCAAGATCGGCCGGCTGCAGCAGGCCGATGCCGAAGGCCTGATCGGCCAGGCACTCGACGCCGGCATCAACTTCATCGACACGGCCGACGTGTATGCGTCGGGCATGTCCGAGCAGATCACCGGGCAGGCCCTCAAGAACCTGGGCGTTGCACGCGACAGCGTCGTGGTCGCCACCAAGGTCTTCGGCGAAATGGGCGCCGGTGCGAACCAGCGCGGTGCCTCCCGCAGCCATATCCTCGACGGCGTCAAGGCCAGCCTGA
The DNA here is from genome assembly GCA_025356535.1 of Herminiimonas sp. Taxonomy (GTDB): domain Bacteria; phylum Pseudomonadota; class Gammaproteobacteria; order Burkholderiales; family Burkholderiaceae_D; genus JANXSS01. The sequence continues at coordinate 576 of JANXSS010000485.1, read as the reverse complement.
AGCGCCTGCAGCTCGACCATATCGACCTCTACCAGATCCACGGCTTCGATCCGGCCACGCCGATCGAGGAAACCATGCGCGCGCTCGACCAGATGGTGCGCCACGGCCATGTGCGCTACATCGGCGTGTCGAACTGGGCCGCCTGGCAGATCGTCAAGGCGCTCGGCATTGCCGACAGGCTGGGCCTGGCGAAATTCGATTCGCTGCAGGCCTACTACACGGTGGCCGGCCGCGACCTCGAGCGCGAGATCCTGCCGATGCTCGAATCCGAAGGCCTGGGCCTGATGGTCTGGAGTCCGCTTGCCGGCGGCCTGTTGAGCGGCAAGTACGGTCGCGAGCAACAGGCAGAAGAAGGCAGCCGGCGCATGGCATTCGATTTCCCGCCGGTCGACAAGGCGCGCGCCTGGGACTGCATCGACGCCATGCGTCCGATTGCCGCAGCACGCGGCGTGTCGGTGGCGCAGGTGGCGCTGGCCTGGCTGCTGCACCAGCCGCGGGTGACCAGCGTGATCGTCGGCGCCAAGCGGCGCGAACAACTGGCCGACAATATCGGCGCCACCAGCCTGGCATTGAATT